>NZ_JBHVKW010000210.1:0-1002 GCF_042797905.1 Amycolatopsis sp. NPDC057786 | reverse complement strand
CGGGCTGTCCGCCCATCCCGCCGGCGTTGTCGAAACCGGCCGCCTATCCAGTGCTCTACCTCCGGCAAGAAACACACGACGCTGCACCTAAATGCATTTCGGGGAGAACCAGCTATCACGGAGTTTGATTGGCCTTTCACCCCTAACCACAGGTCATCCCCCAGGTTTTCAACCCTGGTGGGTTCGGTCCTCCACGAAGTCTTACCTCCGCTTCAACCTGCCCATGGCTAGATCACTCCGCTTCGGGTCTTGAGCGCGCAACTAAATCGCCCTATTCGGACTCGCTTTCGCTACGGCTTCCCCACACGGGTTAACCTCGCAACACACCGCAAACTCGCAGGCTCATTCTTCAAAAGGCACGCAGTCACGAGACACCAGCAAGCTGATGTCCGACGCTCCCACGGCTTGTAGGCACACGGTTTCAGGTACTATTTCACTCCGCTCCCGCGGTACTTTTCACCATTCCCTCACGGTACTATCCGCTATCGGTCACCAGGGAATATTTAGGCTTAGCGGGTGGTCCCGCCAGATTCACACGGGATTTCTCGGGCCCCGTGCTACTTGGGTGTCTCTCAAACGAGCCGTTGATGTTTCAGCTACGGGGGTCTTACCCTCTACGCCGGACCTTTCGCATGTCCTTCGCCTACATCAACGGTTTCTGACTCGTCTCACAGCCGGCAGACTGTAAAAGAGAGATCCCACAACCCCGTACACGCAACCCCTGCCGGGTATCACACGCATACGGTTTGGCCTCATCCGGTTTCGCTCGCCACTACTCCCGGAATCACGGTTGTTTTCTCTTCCTGCGGGTACTGAGATGTTTCACTTCCCCGCGTTCCCTCCACGCACCCTATGTGTTCAGATGCGGGTCACCCGGTCACTCGCGCGCCGGGCGGGGTTTCCCCATTCGGACATCCTGGGATCACCGCTCGGTTATCAACTCCCCCAGGCTTATCGCAGATTCCTACGTCCTTCTTCGGCTCCTGATGCCAAGGCATCCAC
>NZ_JBHVKW010000209.1:0-1036 GCF_042797905.1 Amycolatopsis sp. NPDC057786 | reverse complement strand
CCGTGTGGGGTAGCCGTAGCGAAAGCGAGTCTGAATAGGGCGATTGAGTCGCGTGGTCTAGACCCGAAGCGGAGTGATCTACCCATGGCCAGGCTGAAGCGTCGGTAAGACGACGTGGAGGGCCGAACCCACTTAGGTTGAAAACTGAGGGGATGAGCTGTGGGTAGGGGTGAAAGGCCAATCAAACTCCGTGATAGCTGGTTCTCCCCGAAATGCATTTAGGTGCAGCGTCACATGTTTCTCCACGGGGGTAGAGCTACTGGATGGTCTAGGGGCCTTACCGGGTTACCGAAATCAACCAAACTCCGAATACCGTGGTGTGAGAGTGTGGCAGTGAGACGGCGGGGGATAAGCTTCGTCGTCGAGAGGGAAACAGCCCAGAACACCAGCTAAGGCCCCTAAGTGTGTGCTCAGTGGGAAAGGATGTGGGATTGCCCAGACAACCAGGAGGTTGGCTTAGAAGCAGCCACCCTTGAAAGAGTGCGTAATAGCTCACTGGTCAAGTGGTCCTGCGCCGACAATGTAGCGGGGCTTAAGCACACCGCCGAAGCTGTGTCATTGACACATATAGATCGGCGTTCTCCTTGCGGGGACGTCTAGTCGTGTTGATGGGTAGGGGAGCGTCCTGCATCCAGGGAAGCGGCGGCGGAAGCCAGTCGTGGAGGGTGTGGGAGTGAGAATGCAGGCATGAGTAGCGAATGCAGAGTGAGAAACTCTGCCGCCGGATGACCAAGGGTTCCTGGGCCAGGCTAATCCGCCCAGGGTAAGTCGGGACCTAAGGCGAGGCCGACAGGCGTAGTCGATGGATAACGGGTTGATATTCCCGTACCCGAGCACGTGCGCCCAGGATGAGGCGGTTGATACTAACCACCCGAAGCGCCATCCAAGACCCTTCGGGGTGGAGGGTGGTTGTGGAGCGTGGGATCTGATTCCGTAGTAGTCGAGTGATGGGGTGACGCAGGAAGGTAGCTCCGCCAGTGAGTGGTAGTACTGGTGTAAGCGTGTAGACCGAGTGGTAGGCAAATCCGCCGCTCAT
>NZ_JBHVKW010000208.1:0-1339 GCF_042797905.1 Amycolatopsis sp. NPDC057786 | reverse complement strand
AACCGTTGTCATGTCTCGGGAGATGTGTCAAGGGTGTGTCTCGGTAGTTGTGTCATGGTGTAGGTGTGTGGGCTAGGCTGCCTGGGCGATTTTTCCTTGGTATTTCTTGGTTTCGTCCAGGGTTATGTGTCCGAGCGGGTCGCCGTTGGTGGTGTAGGCGGTGACCCGCTCGCCGCAGCGGAGCAGGGTGATGATGGTGCCGGCGTGTTCGCGGCCGACGCTGATGCGGTAGTCGGCGAGGGCGACGGTGCCGTTGGGCATGACCTTGATCTTGTGGACGGTGGCGTCGTCTTGGCGGGGCAGATCGCCTGGTCCGCCGTGGCTGGCGGCGTGGGTCCAGGCCAGGGCCGGGGTGGTGTTGAGGGCGGAGTGCCGACGGCGGGTGTTGTAGTGCTCGCGGACTTGGTCCAGGCGGGTTTGCAGCTCGGCGATGCTGGCGGCCGGATCGGGCCAGCGGTGATTCAGTAACCGGGCGGCGGTGCCGTGCAGGCGTTCGACCTTGCCGCAGGTCTGCGGGTGATACGGGCTGGAATGGATCACCCGGCTGCCGTGGGCGGCGGACACGGTTCGAGAGAAAACGCTGGTCAGGGTCTTGTCGCGGGACCGGTGGGGGTGAGCCCAGGCGGTGCCGTTGTCGGCCAGGATCAGTCCGGGCGGGCCCCAGCCGGTGATGGCGGCGGTGATCGCGGCCAGGGCGGCGGCAGGGGTCTCCGCGGGCGCGACATGGCTGGCCACCCAGACCCGGGAGCAGTCGTCGAGCACGTCGATGGCCACCACCACACTGCCGTCGGCGAGGGTGTGCTCGGTGCCGTCGATCTGATAGCAGTCCCGCGGCCGGGCATAAGCGAACCGGCGCCACGACGAACGTGGACGCTTCTTCGGGTTCTTCTCCAGCAGGCCGTTGCGGTCCAGGATCCGGTTGATCGTGGCCCGCGCCGGCACCCGCGTCCCGACCGGCCAGCCGGGGCTGTTCACCAGTGTTTCCAGCTCGGCCCGAATGTTGTCCGCACCGTTGTCCGGAGCCAGCTCCTCCCGCAACCGCAGGATCAGCTCGACCACCGGCTCGGGCGTCGCAGCCGGGCTCGAGTGCGGCCGCCGTGACCGGGGCCGCCACTCGCCCTCGGCCAGGATCCGGGCGCGGTGCCGGTAAAACGTGCGTGGATTCACGCCATTCACCCGGCACCACTCGGCCACATTCTCGATCTCCGGATCCACGATCAGGGTCGCGTCCATGAGCCTCATCTTCGCCTGCTTCCTCGCCACGACACAAAGTCATAGCGCGATCAAGCGACACATCAAGTGAGACACACAGTACGACAACTCTCATGAGACTGAAGAA
>NZ_JBHVKW010000207.1:0-1350 GCF_042797905.1 Amycolatopsis sp. NPDC057786 | reverse complement strand
TACTGCAACGGCAGTTGGTCGTCGTGTGGTAGATCATCGTTGTGGTGGTCGATGTGGTGATGGGGCAGCTGGATCGGGTTCATGATCGGATCGCGGGACGGTTCAGGCGGTCGGAGCCGCGGGGCCGGGCTCGGGAGTATGTGTCCGGGCTGGTCGCGGGGTTGGAGCGGAAGAACGGCTGGACACTGGCGGAGCAGTCCGGTGAGGTGTCTCCGGATGGGATGCAGCGGTTGTTGCGCTGGGCGGACTGGGACATCGACGGGGTGCGTGACGACGTGCGGGACTACGTGGTCGAGCATCTCGGCGAGCCGGGCGGCGTGCTGATCGTGGACGACACCGGGTTCCTGAAGAAAGGTGTGCGCTCGGCCGGGGTGCAGCGGCAGTATTCCGGGACGGCGGGGCGGATCGAGAACTGTCAGATCGGGACCTTTCTCGCCTATGCCGGTGATCATGGGCATGCGCTGATCGATCGGGCGCTGTATCTGCCGGAGCCGTGGATCGCCGACCGGGACCGGTGCCAACGGGCGGGGATTCCGGATGAGGTCGAGTTCGCCACGAAGCCGCGGCAGGCGATGGGCATGCTGGCGCGGGCGTTCGAGGCGGGTGTGCCGTTCGCGTGGGTCACCGCCGATGAGGCCTACGGGCAGGTCAAGTACCTGCGAGCCTGGCTGGAGGAACACGACGCCGCGTACGTGCTGGCCACCAAGGTCAACGACACCCTGATCACCGCCGAGGGCACCGAACAGCGGGCCGATGAGCTGATCGCGGACCTGCCCGCCCGGGCGTGGCGGCGGTTGTCGGTCGGTGCCGGCGCGCACGGGCCGCGCGAGTACGACTGGGCACGGGTGCCGGTCCGGATTGGCTGGCAGGCCGGGCGCGGGCACTGGCTGCTCGCCCGGCGTTCGATCTCTGATCCGACCGAGATCGCCTACTACATCTGCTACGGGCCCCGCCGGTCCACCCTGCTGAACCTGGCCTGGATCGCCGGGGCGCGCTGGCGGATCGAAGAGTGTTTCCAGCAGGCCAAGAACGAAGCCGGACTGGATCACTACCAGGTCCGGTCCTGGCGGGCGTGGTACGCCCACATCACCCTGTCGATGCTCGCCCACGCCTGGCTCGCCGTCGCCAAATCCCTTGCCATAAAAGGGGAATCGGTATCGCCGAACCAGACATGATCAGCTTTACACTACCGGAGATCCGGCGCCTGCTCACCAAGCTGGTCCTGCGTGTCGCCGACGCCGCCGAACACATCTGGTCCTGGTCACGCTTCCGCCGCCGACGACAACACCAAGCCCGCCTCAGCCACTACAAACGCCGCGGCTACCCACTTCCTTAACTGCCGTTGCAGTA
>NZ_JBHVKW010000206.1:0-1356 GCF_042797905.1 Amycolatopsis sp. NPDC057786 | reverse complement strand
GCGAAAGCCACAGTGATGATGATGTGTGTGGATGGAGTTCTGGCGGGGTCTGGCTCGGAAAGCCACTGACGCCCTGGTTGGGGTTGTCTTGCGAAAGATCTGCCGGCTCGTGCTGGGTCTCTGTTCATGCACGTGACCAGGCCGGGGATGTGACTTGATAGGAGCCTGTGCCACCAGGACACCCATCACTGTGTTGTCCATCCCGGCCCGGTACGTGCCATCCGTTCAACCCGATCGAGACACGGAATGGCAGTGACCAGGATGACCGATCAGCAGCATGCCGTCGACACGACCCTGGTGACCGGCGGGGTCGATACCCATAAGGACACCCACACCGCCGCCGCGCTGAATCACCTCGGGCGGTGTCTGGGGACCCGCACGTTCCCGGCCACCACGGCCGGATACACGGCTCTGCTGGCCTGGTTGGGCGGGTTTGGCGTGGTCACCGGAGTGGGTGTCGAGGGCACCGGTTCCTACGGCGCCGGGCTGGCCCGCCACCTGGCCGCCGAGGACGTCACGGTGGTGGAGGTCAACCAGCCCGACCGGCACACCCGCCGCCGCGCAGGGAAAACCGATGCCCAGGACGCGATCAACGCCGCCCGCGCCGTGCTGTCCGGTCAGGCCGGCACGACCCCGAAAGCAGGCACTGGCCCCGCCGCGGCGATCTCCGCACTGCGCACAGCACTCAACGGAGCGGTCAAGTCCCGCACCGCCGCGCTCAACCAGCTCGACGCCCTGATCGTCACCGCCCCAGCGGCGCTGCGCGAAACCCTCACCCCGCTCACCGGCACCACCTTGATCACCACTTGCGCCCGGCTCCGCCCCGGCACCGACCTCACCGACCCGCGCACCGCCGTCAAAACCGCGCTACGCCGCCTCGCCCGCCGCATCCAGCACCTCACCGACGAAATCACCGACACCAAAACAGAACTGGCCACCCTGACCCGGCAGGCACTGCCCGCCACCACCGCCCTGTTCGGCGTCGGCCCCGACACCGCCGCGCAACTCCTGACCACCGCCGGCGACAACCCGCACAGGATCAGCACCGAAGCCCGCTTCGCGCACCTCTGCGGCGCCGCACCCATCCACGCCAGCAGCGGCCGCACCAACCGCCACCGCCTCAACCGCGGAGGCGACCGCCACGCCAACGCCGCCCTCTACCGCATCGCCATCGTCCGCATGCGCCACTGCCCCAGCACCCGCGCCTACGTCGAACGACGCACCACCGAAGGACTCCCCAAACGCCACATCATCCGCTGCCTCAAACGCTACATAGCCCGCGAAATCCACCAAACCCTCATCGCAGACCTCGCCAACCTCACCCACACCCCTTGACATCAATAGGAGCATCTTTCG
>NZ_JBHVKW010000205.1:0-1407 GCF_042797905.1 Amycolatopsis sp. NPDC057786 | reverse complement strand
GGCCCTGTCATGATTTTCGTGTAAGCCACGGATGATTGTGTGGTTATTTTAGTGGATTGGTAGGCGGCCGGGGAAGAGGACCACGAGTGTGTTGAGGGCTTGTTTCCATCCCCAGGTTCCGGTTCCTGATGGTCCTCCGCGGTGGCTGGTGATGTTCCGGAGTCCGAGGTAGAGGAGTTTTATGGCGGCGGCGTCGCTGTCGAAGTGACCGCGGTTCTTGGTGAGTTTCCGGAGCTGGAAGTTGATGTTCTCGATCAGGTTTGTCGTGTAGACGACTCGGCGCAGCTCGGCTGGATAGTCCAGGAACGGGGTGAATTCGTTCCAGGCGTGCTGCCAGACTTGAACCGCGGCGGGGTATTGGGTGCCGAATTCTTTGTCGAAGTTCTTGAGTGCGATCTCGGCGGCCTCGAGCGTGGGCGCGGTGTAAATGGATCGCATTCCGGCGGCGACTTTCTTGCGGTCACCGTAGGAGACGAACCGCATCGCGTTTCTGATCACGTGGACCACGCACGTTTGGACCACGGTGTCGGGAAAGACGCCGCGGATCGCGTCAGGCAGTCCGGTCAGCCCGTCGCAGCAGGCGATCAGGATGTCCCGCAGGCCCCGATTGCGCAGGTCGGTGACGACCTTGGCCCAGAACTTCGCGGCTTCGCTGTCGGCGATCCACAAGCCGAGGGCATGCTTGCGACCTTCGACGTCCACGCCGACGGCCAGGTGGGCGACCTTCGTGGTCACCACGCCCTTGTCCTTGATCCGCAGGCGGATGCCGTCGACGTAGAGAATCGGGTAGACCTCGTCCAGCGGACGCGTCTGCCACAGTGCGATCTCGTCGGCAACCACCTCGGTGACATTGGAAATCAGTTCCCGTGAGGCGTTCACGCCATAAACTTCATAAAGGTGTGATTCAATATCGCGGGTCGTCATTCCACGGGAATACAGTGACAGGATCACTTCGTCGATATTCCCCAGGCGACGCGCGCGTTTCGGCACGATCGCCGGCTCGAACGAACCGTTTCGATCGCGGGGCACCGCCAGCTCGACCGGCCCATTGGTCGTGGACACCGTTTTCGTCGACCGGCCGTTCCGGGAGTTCCCGCTGCCGTTTCCGGCGGGATCTCCTTTCTCATATCCGAGATGATGGGTCATTTCGGTGTCCAGCGCGCGTTCGAGCACTGCTTTTGTCATCTGATTCAGCAATTCCTGCACACCCAAAGAACCGCCGCTCGCGTGCGCTTCTTTGACCAGCGCGTCCAATACCTCCGGCGGAAGCGCTCCGGCAAGCACTTCAGCCGACGACGAGCCGGCCGGGCGTGATGTGTTCTCCGTCACAGAAAAGGCCTTCCTGGATCGCCAACGACGATCCGATCTTGGTCCATCCGCGGCTTACACGGTTGTCATGACACGGCC
>NZ_JBHVKW010000204.1:0-1514 GCF_042797905.1 Amycolatopsis sp. NPDC057786 | reverse complement strand
GTTAGTCCGGCGGTGTCCTACTCTCCCACAACCCTTCGGTTGCAGTACCATCGGCGCTGTCAGGCTTAGCTTCCGGGTTCGGAATGGGACCGGGCGTTTCCCTGACGCTATAACCACCGAAACACTGTGAAACAACACACACTCGTTCGTTTCCACAAACGGTGTGGTGTTTCAGAGCTGTAGAGTGGATGCGTAACATCTTCGTGGGCAAGTCCTCGGCCTATTAGTACCAGTCAACTCGACAACACATTACTGTGCTTCCATTTCTGGCCTATCAACCCAATGGTCTGTTGGGGGCCTTAACCCACATGGGGTGGGATACCTCATCTTGGAACAGGCTTCCCGCTTAGATGCCTTCAGCGGTTATCCCTTCCGAACGTGGCCAACCAGCCATGCCACTGGCGTGACAACTGGCATACCAGAGGTTCGTCCGTCCCGGTCCTCTCGTACTAGGGACAGCCTTCCTCAAGTATCCTACGCGCGCGGCGGATAGGGACCGAACTGTCTCACGACGTTCTAAACCCAGCTCGCGTGCCGCTTTAATGGGCGAACAGCCCAACCCTTGGGACCTACTCCGGCCCCAGGATGCGACGAGCCGACATCGAGGTGCCAAACCATGCCGTCGATATGGACTCTTGGGCAAGATCAGCCTGTTATCCCCGGGGTACCTTTTATCCGTTGAGCGACACCCCTTCCACCAGGTGGTGCCGGATCACTAGTCCCGACTTTCGTCCCTGCTCGACATGTCTGTCTCACAGTCAAGCTCCCTTGTGCACTTGCACTCAACACCTGATTGCCAACCAGGCTGAGGGAACCTTTGGGCGCCTCCGTTACTCTTTAGGAGGCAACCGCCCCAGTTAAACTACCCATCAGGCACTGTCCCTGAACCAGATCATGGTCCGAGGTTCAGATTCCCAATCCGACCAGAGTGGTATTTCAACAACGACTCCACCAACACTAGCGTGCCAGCTTCACAGTCTCCCACCTATCCTACACAAGCCGAACCGAAAACCAATACCAAACTATAGTAAAGGTCCCGGGGTCTTTCCGTCCTGCCGCGCGTAACGAGCATCTTTACTCGTAGTGCAATTTCGCCGGGCCTGTGGTTGAGACAGCCGGAAAGTCGTTACGCCATTCGTGCAGGTCGGAACTTACCCGACAAGGAATTTCGCTACCTTAGGATGGTTATAGTTACCACCGCCGTTTACTGGCGCTTAAATTCTCAGCTTCACCCCCAAAGGGGTTAACCGGTCCTCTTAACGTTCCAGCACCGGGCAGGCGTCAGTCCATATACATCGTCTTGCGACTTCGCATGGACCTGTGTTTTTAGTAAACAGTCGCTTTCCGCTGGTCTCTGCGGCCACCCACCCCTAGTCCGCAAGGGACTTCAGAGTGTTTGGCCCCCCTTCTCCCGAAGTTACGGGGGCATTTTGCCGAGTTCCTTAACCACAGTTCACCCGATCGCCTTAGTATTCTCTACCTGACCACCTGTGTTGGTTTGGGGTACGGGCCGT
>NZ_JBHVKW010000202.1:0-1594 GCF_042797905.1 Amycolatopsis sp. NPDC057786 | reverse complement strand
CTAGCTTGAGTTTTAACGTCTGTTCGGCCGGGTGGCACCCTGGTTGATCATGGGTGAAGCCCTTGGTTGATCATTCCTCTTGCGACAGAGGGAAAGATCGAGCCAAGGGCTTCAGTTGATCAGTGTGCACCATGTTCAGGACGCGGGTTCGGCCGGGGAACTCTCGGCGTTGCGGCGGGAGTTCTACCGTTGTCTGACTCGGCGGGCGGACGCGTTGTTCGAGCTGACCGACGCGGTGCTGTGCGCTGACGGGCCGGTTCGTTCGGTCGCGGAGCTCTCACTGACGGGCGAGCATCGCCGCGGGCATGGCAGCGGCTATGCCGCGCTGGCCCGGGGCCGGGTTGAGGTCGACCGGTTACGCGCCGCTCTGACAGCGGTGTCGCTGCCTCGTGCCGCGGACGGGCGGCTGGTGCTGGCGGTGGACGTCACCTGCTGGCTGCGCCCGGAAGCACACACGTGCCCGCAACGGATCCTGTGTCACACCTATGGCCGGGGCAAGGACCAGCACATCATGGTGCCGGGCTGGCCCTACTCCGTCGTCGTCGCCCTGGAAACAGGACGTCACTCGTGGACCGCGCCGCTGGACGTGGTCCGGCTCGCTCCCGGAGACGACGCCGCGAGCGTGACCGCCCGCCAGATCCGTGACGTCGTGGAAAGGCTGATCCGCGCCGGGCAGTGGCGCCCAGGGGATCCGGAGATCCTGCTGGTCGCCGACGCCGGCTACGACGGACCCCGGCTCGCGCACGTGCTGGCCGATCTTCCGCTCATCGTGCTGGTGCGGATGCGCTCAGACCGGGTGCTGCGCCGCGCCGCGCCCGCATCATCACCAGGCACGATGGGACGCCCCCGCCGCCACGGCGACGAGTTCGCCTTCGGCGCCCCAGGCACGTGGGGCGAGCCGGACATCACCATCGAGACCACGACCCGGCTCTACGGGCCAGCACTGATCCGGGCCTGGGACCGGCTGCATCCCCGTCTGACCCACCGCATCGCCTGGGCCGGCCACGACGGGAATCTCCCAATCCTGGAAGGCACCGTGATCCGGCTGGAGGTCGAGCGCCTGCCGTCCGGAGCGATCCCGAAACCCGTGTGGCTCTGGCACTCCCACACCAGCCTCACCGACGCCGAGGTCGATCTGGCCTGGCAGGCGTTCCTGCGCCGGTTCGACATCGAGCACACCTTCCGCATGCTCAAACAAACCCTCGGCTGGACCACCCCGAAACTGCGTTCACCCGACGCCGCCGACCGCTGGACCTGGCTCCTGCTCACCGCCTACACCCAGCTCCGCCTCGCCCGTGAACTCACCGCGGATCTGCGCCGCCCCTGGGAGAAACCCCGACCAGCCCAACGACTCAGCCCGTCACGCATCCGCCGAGGGTTTCGGAACCTGCGCCCACAACTCGCCTCTCCGGCCCGTGTCCCGAAACCCTCACGACCCGGCCCAGGACGCCCCTCCGGACTACCCAACCACCAACCCACGCCACGCCACGACGTCCACACCGCGACCAGCCCAAACAGACAGAAACCCAGCCACAGACAGAAACCCAAGACCACCAACCCACGACCCCGACGAACAGGTTAAAACTCAAGCTAG
>NZ_JBHVKW010000201.1:0-2242 GCF_042797905.1 Amycolatopsis sp. NPDC057786 | reverse complement strand
CGTCAGCCCTGCCGTACGGTCCGCACGCTTCGCAGCGCCGCTTCGACCACGGCCTCGGTGGTGATGCCGAACTGGCTGAACAACGTCTTGTAGTCCGCCGAAGCGCCGAAATGCTCCAGCGACACGATTTCACCCGCGTCACCGGCGAACCGGTGCCACGGCTGCGCCACACCCGCTTCGACGATCACCCTGGCGCGCACCGACGCGGGCAGCACTTCGTCCCGATAGGACCGATCCTGCCGGTCGAACCACTCCACGCACGGCATCGACACCACCCGGGTGGCCACGCCTTGCGCCTCCAGGATCTTCCTGGCCGCCACGGCCAGCTGGACCTCGGAGCCGGTGCCGACGAGCACCACCTGGGGCTTGCCCGAGGACGCCTCGGCGAGGACATAGCCGCCGCGCGACACCCCCTCGGCCGACGTGCCTTCCAGGGTCGGCACGTCCTGGCGGGTGAGCGCCAGCCCGGCCGGGCAGTCGGTGTCCTCCAGCACAGCCTTCCAGGCGTGCGCCGTCTCGTTCGCGTCCGCCGGGCGCACCACCGACAGCCCGGGGATGGCGCGCAGCGACGCCAGCTGCTCCACGGGCTGGTGGGTCGGCCCGTCTTCACCGAGTCCGATCGAGTCGTGCGTCCACACGTAGATGGCGGGCAGCCGCATCAGCGCGGCCAGGCGCACCGCCGGGCGCATGTAGTCGCTGAAGATGAGGAAAGTGCCGCCGTACGGCCGGGTCCCGCCGTGTAGCGCGATGCCGTTGAGGATCGAGCCCATCGCGTGCTCACGGATGCCGAAGTGCAGCGTGCGACCGTAGGGCTGAGCCGTCCAGGCGTCGGTGGAGATCTCGGCCGGGCCGAACGAGTCCGCGCCCTTGATCGTGGTGTTGTTGCTCTCGGCCAGATCCGCCGAACCGCCCCAGAGCTCGGGCAGCGCCTCGCCGAGCTTGGCCAGCACCGCGGCCGACGCCTTGCGCGTGGCGACGCCCTTTTCGGACGGCTCCCAGACGGGGAGGTCGCCGTCCCATCCGGCCGGCAGTTCACGGGCCGTCATGCGGTCCAGCAACGCCTTGCGCTCCGGGTTGGCCAGGGCCCAGGCATCGAACTCGAGCTGCCACTTCTCGTGGTCCGCCCGGCCGCGGACGGCCACATCGCGGGCATGGCGCAGGACCTCGTCGTCGACCTGGAAGCTGCGCTTCGGGTCGAAGCCGACGGCGCTCTTGACGGCGGCGAGTTCCTCGGCGCCGAGCGCGGCACCGTGCACCTTGCCGGTGTTCATCTTGGTCGGTGCCGGGTAGCCGATCACCGTGCGCAGCACGATCAGGGTGGGGCGCGCGGTCTCGGCCCTGGCCTGCTCGACGGCGTCCAGGAAGCCCACCACGTCCTCACCACCGTGGACCGTGAGAACCTGCCAGCCATAGGCCTCGTAGCGTTTGGCGGTGTCCTCGGAGAGGGCGATGCGGGTGTCGTCCTCGATGGAGATCTCGTTGCTGTCGTAGACCACCGTGAGGTTGCCGAGCTGCTGGGTTCCGGCCAGCGACGAGGCCTCGGAGGTGACACCCTCCTCGATGTCGCCGTCCGAAGCGATCACGTAGACCTGGTGGTCGAACACGCTCCGGCCCGGCTCGGCGTCCGGGTCGAACAGTCCTCGCTCACGACGGGCGGCCATGGCCATACCGACCGCGTTCGCCAGGCCCTGGCCGAGGGGGCCGGTGGTGGTCTCCACTCCCACGGTGTGCCGGTACTCGGGGTGCCCCGGCGTCAGCGAATCCCACTTCCGCAGGGCCTTCAGGTCGTCGAGTTCCAAACCGTATCCGGAGAGGAACAGCTGGATGTACAGGGTGAGGCTCGAATGCCCGGCCGAGAGCACGAACCGGTCCCGCCCGATCCAGCGCGCGTCGCCGGGGTCGTGCCGCATGACCCGCTGGAACAGCGCGTAGGCGACGGGAGCGAGGCTCATGGCCGTGCCAGGATGCCCGCTCCCGCAGTGTTCGACCGCGTCCGCGGCCAGCACGCGCGCGGTGTCCACCGCGCGCTGGTCCAGCTCCGTCCAGTCTTCGGGGAGCCGCTTGGTGGTCAGGCGAGCAAGCTCGCCGATCGATTCGTTCGCTGCCATGAAAGCGCTCTCCTGATTCGCCGCGCGCCGGATCGGTAAGGGTTATCGGGTGGCGCGTTGTTTGAGTTCCTTGGCCGCGGCGCCGGGGTCGGCGGCGTTGTAGATCGCGCCACCCGCGACGGCGACTTTCGCGC
>NZ_JBHVKW010000200.1:0-2424 GCF_042797905.1 Amycolatopsis sp. NPDC057786 | reverse complement strand
TACATGAAGGCCCCCTTCCTTGCGCCAGGCGCAAGGAAGGGGGCCTTCATGTACTGGGCCTGGTATCAACCCGCGGCGAGACTAGGGCACGATCCCCACGCCTCACGCGAGCGACAAGGCCTGCCCCGGGCAGATGTGCACGGCGGTGCGGGCGTTCTCTTCCGCCTCTTCACCTTCGGGCTCGGCGTTCAGCACGAGGACGGTCCCGTCGTCCTCGCTCTGATCGAACAGATCGGGATCGGTGAGCACGCACTGGCCCGCGCCCACACATTTCCCGGTGTCCGCGATGATCTTCATGGCTCCTCCTACCAGGTGACCGGAAGGGCGTGGAGGCCGTAGATCGTCGAATCGTGCTTGAACGGCAGTTCGTCGACCGGAACGGCGATCCGGAGGCCCGGCACTCGCCGGAACAACGTATCGAAGACGATCTGGAGTTCCAACCTCGCCAAGTTCTGGCCGAGGCATTGGTGCACCCCGAAGCCGAAGGCGACGTGGTGTCGCGCGCCGCGGTCGATGTCGAAGGCATCCGGGTTCTCGAAGCCGTCCGGATCGTGGTTGGCCGCGTTGCTCAGGCCGACCACGCCTTCCCCCGCCCGGATGAGCGTCCCGCCGATCTCGACGTCCGCCGTGGCGAAGCGTGAGGTCGCCGTTTCCGCGATCGTGAAGACCCGCAGGAGTTCCTCGATGGCGGCGAGGGTCTTGTCCGGATCCGCCTTGATCTTCGCCAGCTGATCGGGATTCTCCAGCAGGGTCACCGTGCCGAGCGAGATCATGTTCGCCGTGGTTTCGTGACCGGCGATGAGCAGCAGGAACGCCAGCCCGACGAGTTCGCCGTGGTCGGCCTCGCCCGTTTCCCGCTGTTTCAGGATCTGACGGCCGAGGAGGTCGTCCTCGGTGGCGTTCGCTTCCTTCTTGGTGACGAGTTCGTCGAGATAGTTCTCGAGCGATTCGAACGCGGTCATCCGTTCTTCGGCGGTGACCTCCCGGCTGAGCATCCTCGAACTGCAGGACTGGAAGAACTCGTGGTCCGAATAGGGGACGCCGAGCAGTTCGCAGATCACCAAGGACGGAACCGGCAGGGAAAGCGCCTGGACGAGATCCGCGGGTTTGGGACCCGCGAGCAGGGCGTCGAGATGTTCGTCGACGATCTGTTGAATGCGCGGCTGCAGCGCCTTCATCCGCTTGACGGTGAATTCCCCGACGACATCACGCCTGGCCCGGCTGTGTTCCGGCGGGTCCATCGCGATGAGGGAGGGGCGGAACGGCTTGTCTTCGCGGCGGATCTGCCGCGCGACCATCAGCGGGAACGACGGGCTCTGCCGGTCGGAACTGAAATGGGGACTGCTCAGCATTTCGCGGATGTCTTCGAGCCGGGTGAGCGCCCAAGCCGTTTGACCGGAAGGAAGTCCGACCCGGGAAACCGGACTTTCCCGGCGAAGCCGCTCGTATTCGGGCGGTGGTGAAAACGGGCATTTCCGGGCCAGCGGCAAGGTCGCGGTGGTTTCCTCGACGTCAGTCATCGGGTTGTCCTTCCCCAGCTGTCGGGTGGGTTCGGTGATAGCGGACAGGGGACCCCAAAAACGTATGCGGATGGATTCATTCCGCTTATGCCACCAAGGTACTCAAGTGGAGACGGGTCGTCCACTCGCGAAGGGGTGGTTTCCCGGGAAGCGTGAAGGGCACGCCCTTACGTGCGAGAATCACGGCCCTGAAGGACCCCTTCGAGAGGCGAGGATCATGACTGCCGACCCCGAGACCCGCTTGCGCGCCGACGCGCGCCGGAACCGGGATCAGATCCTGGCCGCGGCGAGAGCCATCTTCGCCGCCCAAGGCGCCGAGGTCCCGATGGAGGAGATCGCGCGCGCGGCCGGTGTCGGCGTCGGCACGCTGTACCGGCGGTTCCCGGACCGCGACGCGCTGATCCGGGCGGTCGCCGTCGACAACTTCGACCGGGTCCTGAGGGACGCGAAGGCCGCAAGGGACCAGGAGGACTCGGACTGGGAGGCGCTGGTCCGGCTGCTGCACCAGTCGATGGAGCTGCAGCTGAGCATCCAGCTCGCGATGGTGTCGCCCAGGGCGCTGGCGATCCTGAAGAGTGATCCCGCGATCAAGGCCCTGCGTGACGAGCTGGTCCTGGTGATGGACGCTTTCGTCCGGGGCGCGCAGGCCGAGGGCAGGCTCCGGACGGACGTCGCCACCGGTGACGTCGCGATCCTGTTCGCGACGTTGCTGCGGCAGATGCCGGGCAAGAGCGAGGACGTCGCGCGGCTGGCGACGAGGCGGTGCATCGGGATCATGATCGACGGCCTGCGGGCCGTCGGTACGAACGAGCCGCTGCCGGGCCGGGCGCTGACCGGGGCCGATCTGGATTCGTGAGGTCTGGGAGTGGCTGAAGGGGACTTTCCCCGCATGTCACGCGGGGAA
>NZ_JBHVKW010000199.1:0-2453 GCF_042797905.1 Amycolatopsis sp. NPDC057786 | reverse complement strand
GGCTAGAACCCGAAACGCCACTCACGACCACCGACCGACGCTTTCTGGCGCCTTCGTTGGTTGAAGCACGTGAAGGGGCCCTTGCTTGCGTCTAGCGCAGTGAAGGGGTCCTTCACGTACTTGGGAAAGAGGCCTTCGCGCGCCATCGTGGTGACGGGTGGGGTTACTGGGTCCATAGACGTGCGTTCCGGGTCCCGCGATCAGCGAGGCCCGGAAGCCAGGACGTACCTACGCCGCCCTTTGCTCAAACCCCGGAAATCCACTCACGACCAACCCGCGCCACGCGGTATGGGCGTCCGCGCGCTGGAGGCAGGACAACGCGAACATGCCGACAAGGCATCGCCCTGCCGGCATGTTCGCGTGTGTGGGAGCTATTGCTCCTCGAAGCGCTGGCGGAAGCGCTCTTCCATGCGCTGGGTGAACGAGCTTCGGCGCGGGGACGCCTTGCCGCCACCTCCGCCGGCCCCCGGGCCACCGCTGTCCTTACCGCCCTCCGTTTCGGCTCCTTGCCGAATCGATGTGACGGCCATCATGACTCCGAAGAACATCACGAGGAACCCGAGCACGCTGATCACGGGGATCTCGGCGACCCGGATGTTGACCACCACGCCGAGCACCAACAGTGCGACGCCCACTACGAACAGGGCGATGCCCTGCAAACGCCGTCGGCGGGCGGGGCGGCGCAACCGGGTGCCTCGCACCGTGGATGCGAACTTGGGGTCCTCGGCATAGAGCTCGCGCTCGATCTGATCGAGCAGCCGCTGCTCATGCTCGGAGAGTGGCATCTTTCCTCCTCCGGCACAGCTGTCGCGGGCGCCGGGCCGCGCAACGTCATGGACCCAACAGACAACCCCAGGCGGGGTGTCTCTGTCCAGGATACGAGCCCCGCGCTCGTCCGACTACCCGATCCCGTATCCAGAAGGGATCGAATTGGCCGAAACCACCCGGCGCGCCCCTCTGTGGGACGGCGAAGGAGGCGATGTCACTGGTCACGGGGGGTCAGCAGTGACGCGGGCCGCACCGCGGCGGCTCCGAACTTCGACCTCGCGACGTCGGCGGCGACTTCCGCATCCCGCCAACGGGGTTCGGGTGACTCGAAAAGCAGCTGCTCTCCGTCACTCTCCGTGTCCAATCCCTCGACTCTTACCCCGATCAGGCGGACCGCGCCCGCCGGCGCGTGCTCGGTCAGGAGTTCGACGGCGGTGCGGTGGATGTCGCGGGCCAC
This sequence comes from Amycolatopsis sp. NPDC057786, assembly GCF_042797905.1. Lineage (NCBI taxonomy): Bacteria > Bacillati > Actinomycetota > Actinomycetes > Pseudonocardiales > Pseudonocardiaceae > Amycolatopsis > Amycolatopsis sp. NPDC057786. The sequence goes on along the minus strand of NZ_JBHVKW010000199.1, from coordinate 1,228 downwards.
GTCCACTCCGACGGCGGTTGTCCTGGCGCGGGTGATCGTCTTGAAGTCCGCGAACCGGACCTTGATCGACACCGTCCGCCCGCGCAGCCCCCGGCGGCGCAGGGTGGCGGCGACACGTTCCGACAGCCGGAGCAGTTCCAGCCCGAGCGCCGCGCGGTCGTGGACGTCCACGTCGAAGGTCACTTCGGCACCGATCGACTTGTCCGGCGACTCCGGGACCACCTTGCGCTCGTCGTGCCCGTTCGCGAGCGCGTGCAGATGCTCCCCGAGCGCCCGCCCGAGCGACCGCCTCAGCCTGGACAGCGGAGCGGCCGCGACGTCGGCGACGGTGTCGAGGCCCTGCTGCCGCAGTTGCTCCTCGGTGCGCTTGCCGACGCCCCACAGCGCCGACACGGGCAGCGGACGCAGGAACGCGAGCGTCTCGGCCGACGGCACGACGACCATGCCGTCCGGTTTCGCCATGCCGGACGCGAGCTTGGCGACGAACTTGACCTTCGCGACGCCGACCGAGCAGCTGATCCCGAAGTCGGCGGCCACCCGCTCCCTGATCCAGGCGCCGAGCCGCGCGGGCGAGGAGTCCAGCCGTTTGAGCGCCCCGCTGACGTCCAGGAACGCCTCGTCCAGGCTCAGCGGCTCCACCAGCGGCGTCAGCTCGCGGAAGATCCCCATGACCCCCTTGGACACCTCGCCGTAGAGCCCCGGCGTCGGCGTGATGCAGATCAGCTGGGGGCAGAGCCGCTTGGCCGTCGAGAACGGCATGGCCGAGCGGACGCCGAACTCGCGTGCCGCGTAGCTCGCCGCCGCGACGACGGACCTCGGCCCGCCGCCGGACACGACCACCGGCTTGCCCGCCAGCTCGGGCCGCGTGCGCAGCTCGCAGGACACGAAGAAGGCGTCCATGTCGACGTGCAGCAGGCCGCAGCCGGTGTCGTCGGGCCAGGTGGTGGCCCCGGTCGTCACACGGTAGCGGGCCATCCCACCGGGCAGTTCAGCGTTTCTCCCCACGCCCGGACGTTAGCCCGGACCACCGACAGTCTCGTGAATAGGCCAGGGACGGTTAGGGCCAAGGGTGTCTTAGGTACTACGTGGGGCAGTCAGACGCTTGTGTGAGTGGTCACGGTCCGTGGGGATGTCGTGAAGGGCCCCTTTGAGACATTGAAGGTCTCGATGGGGCCCTTCCAGAGATTAGAGCTCGTCGCCGGACCGGCGGACGCACTGAACGAGCAGG
>NZ_JBHVKW010000198.1:0-2615 GCF_042797905.1 Amycolatopsis sp. NPDC057786 | reverse complement strand
GGCCTCCTTCCCTACCCTCAAGGTAGTGAAGGAGGCCTTCACGGACTTCCGGGCTCAGCCGACGATGTCGATCTCGAAATCCACGTTCGAGCTGTACTCGTAGTCCGCCCACACCGCGCCCGGCAGGTGATAGCGCCGGTGCGAAACGGTCTTCGGGTCGAATCCGGGTTTCTGCATGGGATTCCCGCCGACGCCGACCTTGTCGCTGCCCCAGGCGTAGATGTTGCCCTGCCACACGGGCGCGTCGGTGATGCCGTCCCCGTCGATACGCGGGCGGACGATGATCGCGGCCGTCTCGCTGCCGGAGAGCAACAAGCGCACGGACGTGACGGACGGGCTGGCCGGAATGGTCCTGCGTTCCATGAGTTCTGTCGTCGCCTTCCGCGTCGGGGCGGCGCCGCCGCCGGTCAAGTGGGCGTTCGTGTAGGACTCGTTGAGGTCGACACTGCTCGCGCGGATACCGGGGATCTGACCGGCGTCCGAGTACTGGTGCACGTCGTAGCGGCCCGCCGCGGCGTCGGGTCTGGCGCCGTAGCGCGCGATCCAGATGACAAGGTCCCGTACGCCGAACTGGTCGGGCCGCAGCATCTTGGCGAGCGAGTTGTTCATGTAGATACCGGGCCGGAACCCGTGGCCCGCCACGCGGTTGCAGAACCTGATCGAGAAGTCCCGCTTGCGCCCGTCGGGGATGTTCGGCGCCCCCGAACCCGGCGGGTTGTCCTCGAGGTCGAGCATCGGGACGCAGCCGGTCGCCCCGAGCCGCCGGACCTCCGCGATGAACACGTCTGCCTGCGCCTCGGGTGAGGGGCTCGCCTGCGCGTAGTGGTAGCCGCCCACCGGGATTCCCACGGATCTGGCGCCCGCCACCAGCGCGTCGCCGGTGTTGCGCCCGCCGTTCGGCAGGCCACCTCCGTCGGTGAGCTTGACGAAGACGAAGGTCACGCCGTGATCCTTGACGGCCTGCCAATTGGTAACGGATTGAAAGCGACTGTAGATATCTATTCCCAGCGCCATCGTTACAGCCTGACGGGTGAACCCAGTTGGACAAAAGGGCCTAGTGGGCGATAACCGGCGCGCCCGATTCGCCCTTTTGGGCGGCCCCTCCTTGGCTGACGCGGCTCGTCCATACCCGTACTGTGACGACATGGCGTCTCGAAGCCCCATTCGCTGGCTGACCCGTTGGGCCGACTGGTTCGAAGAGCGCGGCGTCTACGTCCCTGGCGAGGAAAGCCGGGCGGTCGATCCGATGCGCGATTTCGGCTGGCTGATCGTGGCCTGGGTGTCCGGTCTGGCGATCTTCATCCTGTTCTTCGCCTTCGCCGTCTGACCCCCTCGGCGATGTGCCACCGAGGTGACGACTGTCACTAGTCGTGTCCTTCCGATCACGGATCGGCCACGGCTGTACACCAGGTCCGCCTCAACCCGGCCTCGCCGCTCCTCTCGGCTGCGGAAGACCGTCAGTCTGGACTCTTCGGCACTAATACCTACCTCGAACGGCCCACCCGCACCGCCGACTGGAGTAACCCCACATGGCGCCCCCGCGCACCCCGAAGCTCTTGATCGCCGCCTGCTCGTTGCTGCTGGCGACCGCGTGCGGGGTTCCGGCACCGGAAAAAGGGGCCGCCGCGCTCGGCGCGGACGCTCCGGCGCAGGGCCTGGCCGCGACGCACGCGGAAGGCGACCTCGCGTTCGGCGCCCCGCACCGGTTCGCGACCGGGGTCACGATCTCCGTGTCCGCACCGAAAGCGTTCCGCCCCAGTGCGTCGGCGTACCCGCAGAGCCCGCGCGCGGTGGCCTTCGGTATCGAGGTGACGAACGCGGGCGAAGGCACTTACCGGCTCTCCGGTCTGTCCGTCACGGGCGAGGTCGACGGAGAGACCACCGCGGTCAAACAGGTCGTCGACCCCGTGCAGGGCTACAACGGCGTCGCGGACGCGGGCAAGGACGTGGCACCCGGCAGGTCGGTCCAGCTGAACCTCGCCTTCGCAGTTCCGGACAGGCCGGTGAAGCTGCGCCTTCAGGTGCGGCCGAGCCCTTCGGAGCCTGTCGCCGCGAAGTACTGCGGAAAGGTCTGACGCCGCCGATTCGCTACCGTGTGCGTCATGACCGAGCAGCGACTTTCCCCCGGCGACAAAGCGCCCGACTTCACCCTCCCCGACAGCGAGGGCAACGACGTCAAGCTCAGCGACTTCCGCGGCAAGTCGGTCGTCGTCTACTTCTACCCGAACGCCGGAACGCCGGGCTGCACGAAGCAGGCTTGCGACTTCCGGGACAGCCTCGCGCAGCTCAACGACGCCGGCTACCAGGTGCTCGGCATCTCGCCAGACAAGCCCGCGAAGCTCGCGAAGTTCGTCGAGGCGGAGGGGCTGACCTTCCCGCTGCTGTCCGACACGGAGAAGACCGCCCTCAAGGCGTACAGCGCCTTCGGCGAGAAGAAGAACTACGGCAGGGTCTACGAAGGCGTCATCCGCTCGACGTTCGTCGTCGACCCCGAGGGCAAGATCGCCGTGGCGCAGTACAACGTGCGCGCGACCGGCCACGTCGCGAAGCTGCTGCGGGACCTCGACCTCGCGTGAGTCTCGTGAGTGGTGAGGACGGTTCTAACCGTCCTCACC
>NZ_JBHVKW010000197.1:0-3255 GCF_042797905.1 Amycolatopsis sp. NPDC057786 | reverse complement strand
GGGAGAGTAGGACACCGCCGGACTAACATTAAAAAAGGACCCAGGTCGGTCGAGAACCCAGAGTTCTCCCGACCTGGGTCCTTTTTCTCATGTCCGCCTTCGCCAAGTGATAGCAAAGGTCCCTTGCTCCCCGCAGCGTCGTCAGCAGCTGCGCCGGCCGACCGCGCGCCGGCGCACAGGCGATGAGAAGACCAGCGAAGTCGTCGTCTCCCCATAGCGCTGCATCCGCTCTACGAGTTCCTCCAACTCCGCGGTGTTCCGGCAGACGACTCGCACCATCCAGCACTCGTCACCCGTGACGTGATCGGCGTCGAGGACCTGGGGAAGCGGGAGGATGGTTTCGCGGAAGCGCGCCGTGTCCAAACTCCGCACCTTCGCCCGGACCATCGCCTCGATCGGTAATCCGAGCTTCGCCACGTCGACGTTGGCCGAGTATCCCGTGATGATCCCCTTCTCCTCGAGCCGACGAACCCGCTCGGTCACCGCGGGCGCGGACAACGACACGCGCCGTCCGAGCTCCGAGAAAGTCAGGCGGCCGTCGGACTGGAGCAGTTCGAGTAGCTGCCAGTCGAGATCGTCGAGGTTCACAGAACTCCAGGTTGTTCGTCGTGCCCACCAGGAAACTCCAGGCTAGCCGCCGACAACGCCTGGATCTTCCGATGTCGTGGATGATCACTGGTCAGCAGGATTGAGACATGACGACCGAACCCCGCGTACTCATGTTTCCGGCCTTGGCCAGCGCGACCGCGGCCGCGCACCTGCGCGCCGAGCTCGCTCTCGAAGTCGACCCGGATGACCTGGTCCGAGACCTCACCTCCGGTGCTCGGCAGGGGTACGTGATCGTCGAGACCCGGGCACCTGAAGCCTTCGCGTCGGCCCGCATCCCGGGCGCCATCAATCTCCCGTATCGGGAGATGACGCCCGAGTCGGTCCGCGGGCTGGACCGCGAACTCGTCTACGTCTGCTACTGCGAAAGCATCCACTGCAACGCCGCGACGAAGGGCGCACTGAAACTCGCGGAGTTCGGCTTCAAGGTCAAGCGCCTGTCCGGCGGCATCACCGCCTGGCAAGCAGCTGGCTATCCCGTCGACCGGGACGCCTCGATCCCCGCTATCACCTCGACGCCCCCTCCCCACTGCGCCTGCTGACCAAGAAGCAGGGGACCTTTGCTACCGCCACCCCGAGCGATAGCAAAGGTCCCCTGCTCTCCCGGCGGTCGTAGGCTGGAGACGTGACCGCTCCCAAGTTGCTCGTCATCCAGCCGGATGCATCGGACCCGATCGGCCCTCTCGGTGACTGGCTCGCCGAGGCGGGAGCCGAACTCGACGTCCGGTTGCTGCCCGATCAGACGCTCCCCTTCGATCTTGATGGATATGCCGGCGTCGTATGCCTCGGCGGTGGGATGGGCGCCAACGACGACGGCGATCATCCGTGGCTTTCAGACGTGCGGAAGCTTCTTTCGAAGGCCGCGGGTGCGCGCATCCCGACGCTCGCGATTTGCCTCGGCGGCCAGCTCTTGGCGGTGGCGTTGGGCGGCAGCGTCGCTACGGGTGACCAAGGGCCTGAGGTCGGCCCCGGCCTTGTGTCCAAGAAGGACGCTGCCTGGACCGACCCGCTTTTCGCGGACTTACCGCTCATGCAGGACGTCCTGCAGTTTCACAACGACGCGATCACCCGGCTGCCCGCAGGAGCGGAGCTTCTCGCCTCCTCGCCGCGGTACGCCTACCAGGCCTTCCGATTCGACCGTTGTGCCTACGGTGTCCAGTTCCATATCGAGACGACGCCGGAGGTGGTCCTCGACTGGGCGCGGCAGTCGCCGGAAATGGCAGAACTCACCCGGCCGGACGCACTGACCCCGGAAAACCTCGCTCGGGTGCATGCCGACATCACCGAAACCTGGCGGCCGTTCGCCCATCGCTTCGTCCGTCTGGTGTCCGGCGACCTCGCCCCGGCTGCGGACCGTCAACGTACATTGCCGATGGCTTAACGACGTATGTCTCAAATACGTATGGGTTATTAACACTCGGGTCTTGCCGTCAGGTACCTTGCGAAGGGAATTTCGAAGGGTTCGGAGGTCGGGGTGGAGCCCTCAGTCTTGGTCGTGCTCGTCGTCGTCACGGCCCTAATTTTCGATTTCACGAACGGGTTCCACGACACGGCCAACTCGATGGCGACGTCGATCGCCACCGGGGCGTTGCGTCCCAAGGTCGCGGTGACGATCTCCGCGGTCCTGAACCTGGTCGGAGCCTTCCTGTCGGTCGAGGTGGCCAAGACCATCTCGAATGGACTCGTCGACGACTCCAAGATCGGACCGGCGATCGTGTTCGGCGGCTTGGTCGGGGCGATCATATGGAACCTGATCACCTGGTTCGTCGGACTGCCGTCCAGTTCGTCCCATGCGCTGTTCGGCGGGCTGATCGGCGCCACGTGGGTATCGGCCGGAACGGACTCCGTCCATTTCGGAAAGATCGTCGAGAAGGTGCTGGTCCCAGCGGCGCTCTCACCGGTCTTGGCCGGCCTCTTCGCGATGATCGTGACGTACTTCGTCTACCGGATCTTCGTTCGCCGAGGCCGTACCGCCGGCTTCCGCGTCGGCCAGATCATCTCGGCCTCGCTGGTCTCCCTCGCCCACGGCACGAACGACGCGCAGAAGACGATGGGCGTCATCACGCTGACGATGATCACCGCCGGAACCCTCCCCGCCGGGGCTGGGCCGCCGCTCTGGGTGATCGTCAGCGCGGCGCTGGCGCTCGCACTCGGTACGTACCTGGGTGGCTGGCGAATCACCTTCACGCTGGGTAAAGGCCTTACGGACATCGATGGCCCGCAGGGCTTCGCCGCGCAGACCAGCTCGGCGGCGGTCATTCTCGCCTCGACCAATTTCGGCTTTCCGCTTTCGACGACCCACGTCTGCTCCGGCGGCATCGTCGGTTCCGGGGTGGGCAGGAACGAATCACCGGTTCGCTGGCGCACAGCCGGCCGCATGGTGACCGCCTGGTTGTTCACACTTCCCGCCGCTGCAATCGTCGGCGCCGCGGCCGGTCTCGTGACCTCGACGGGCACAGTGGGCACGATCGCCGTCGGTGTCGCGGGCCTGGCGATCGGCATCGGGATCTACCTCCTTTCACGGCGGAGCCCGGTCAACGCGGGCAGCTTCGCCACCCCCGCCCCGACCGTCCCTGAACAGGAAGTCGGCAAGATCGCCGCCTAGGAGAGCAAGGGACCTTTGCTACCGCCTTGACGCGGTAGCAAAGG
>NZ_JBHVKW010000196.1:0-4314 GCF_042797905.1 Amycolatopsis sp. NPDC057786 | reverse complement strand
CCCTTTGAGACGATGAAGGTCTCAAAGGGGCCCTTCACGACATAAGAGCTCGACGCCGGGGTGCCAGGACTCCGGAGGGCAATGAGGCTCGGCGCCCGGAATGGCCTGAACCCGATCCGCGTTACCGCTTCTCGTAGCCCACCAACCGAGAGAAGCGAGACACGGATGTCGTCTTTCGTCATGACCGCCGAAGAACGGGAAGCCTTCCTGAGCGAGGTCCACATCGGGGTCTTGGCCGTGGAGCGGGAAGGCCGGGCCCCGCTGGCGGTGCCGGTCTGGTACGACTACGAGCCCGGCGGAGAGCTCCTGATCTGGATGGACGGCGGCTCTGTCAAGGACAAGGCGATCAAGAAGGCGGGCAGGCTCAGCCTGGTCGCGCAGACGGAGACCTTCCCCTACAAGTACGTGACGGCCGAGGGGCCGGTCATCGCGAACGACACGCCGCCGACCAGGGAGCAGGCGCTGAAGATCGCACAACGCTACCTGCCCGGCGACGAGGGCACGAAATACGTCGACGGCGCGCTCAGCGACAACTCCGTGCTGGTCCGCGTCCGGCCGGAGAAGTGGCTGAGCAACGACCAGAGCAAGGCCTGACCGTCTGACGGTGTCCCGGCGGGCGGGCCGCCGGGACACCGTCATCAGCCCGCGATCGGTTCGAACTCGACGACGCTGTCGAGTGCCTTGCCCATCGCGGCGTTCCCTTCGCGTTCGATCATGATCTCCACCAGCACCGGCCGCGACGTCCGCTCGGCCTCCTTGCGCGCCCACTCCAGCGAAGCCCGGATCTCGCCCGGCTCGGTGACGCGGGTGCCGGAGCAGCCGTAGGCCTCCATGACCTTCACGTTGTCCGTGCCGATCTTGTCGTAGTGGATGTCGACCTCGAAGTTCATCTCGTAGCCGGTCTCGGCCTGCCGGATGAGCCCGAGGTACTCGTTGTTCAGCATGATCAGCACGAACCCGACGTCGTACTGCGCGGCGACCGCCAGCTCCTCGACCAGGAACTGGAACGAGTAGTCCCCGACGACGCCGACGACCTCGGCCTCCGGTTTCGCCTTCTTGACCCCGATCGCCGCCGGGATCTCCCAGCCGAGCGGCCCGGCCTGGCCGCACACCTGGTAGTGCCGCGGCTTGTGCGCGCGCTGGAACTGCCCGGACCAGATCTGGTAGAGCCCGATCGCGGTGACGAAGTACGCGTCCTCGCCGTAGAACTCGTTGATCTCCTTGAACACCCGGGGCGCCTTGATCGGCGTGTCCTCGAAGTCCTCGCGCCGGGGCAGGCTCTCCTTGAGCTCGCCGATCCGCCGGGGCCACGCGCGATCCCGCACCGGGGAACGCTTCGACGCCGCCTCGATCAGCGCGTCCAGGAAAGCGCCCGTGTCCGACACGATGCCGAGGTCCGGCCCGAACACCTTGCCCAGTTGTGTCGGCTCGATGTCGACGTGGATGAACTTCCGGTTCCCGCGGTAGACGTCGAGATCACCGGTGTGCCGGTCACCGAACCGCGCGCCAAGCGCCAGCACCAGATCCGCTTCGAGGAAGGCCGCGTTCGCCCAGCGCTGCGAGGTCTGGATACCCGCCATGCCGGCGAACAGTTCGTGGTCCTCGGGGAAAGTCCCCTTGCCCATCAACGTCACACCGACCGGGACGCCGAGCAGTTCGGCCGCGGTCCGCAGCCGGTCGCTCGCGTCGCCGAGCACCACGCCGCCACCGGCGAGGATCAGCGGCCGTTCGGCGGCCAGCAGCAGATCCAGCGCTCGCTCGACCCTGGCCGGCGACGGCGTCGCCCTGGTGACCGGCAGCGGCGAGTCGATACTGGAGTCCCACTCGATCTCCTGGCGCTGGACGTCGATCGGCAGGTCGATCAGCACCGGGCCGGGACGTCCGGACCGCGCGATCCGGAACGCCTCCCGGAACACCCACGGCAGCTGGGCCGCTTCTTTGACCTGCACGGCCCATTTCGTCACCGGTTTGGCGATCTCGACGATGTCGACGGCCTGGAACGCCTCGGTGTGCAGTTTCCGCGAGTCCGCCTGCCCGGTGATGCACAGGATCGGGATCGAGTCGGCCTGGGCGGTGTAGAGGCCGGTGATCATGTTGGTCCCGGCGGGCCCGGAGGTGCCGATCGCGACGCCGACGTTGCCGGTGGTCCTCGCCCAGCCGTCGGCCATATGGGTCGCGCCCTCTTCGTGGCGCACGATCAGGTGCTCGATACCGCTGTCCTGCATCGCGTGGTACAGCGGGAGGATCGCGGCGCCGGGGCAGCCGAACGCGGTGTCGACGCCCTCACTGACCAGGACGTCGACGACGGCCTGCATGGCGGGGATTCTTGGCATGCGTCACTCCTTGTTTTCCGCGCCGGACAGCGTTTCGACGACCTTGAGCAGGGCGGAGTGATCGAGCGAGCCGTGACCCATCGCCCGTCCGGCGGCGACGAGCTGGGCGACCAGCCCGGTGAGCGGCAGCGCGACCTCGGCCTGCCTGGCGGCGGCGAGGGCGATGCCCATGTCCTTGTGGTGCAGGTCGATCCGGAACCCCGGCGCGAATTCCCGCGCCACCATGGACTTCCGCTTGAGTTCGAGGATGCGGCTGCCCGCGAGGCCGCCCGCGAGGACGTCCAGCCCGACACCGGCGTCCACACCGGAGGCTTCGAGCAGCACGATGGCCTCGGCGATCAGACCGTAGGTTCCGCCGACGACCAGCTGATTCGCGGCCTTGACGACCTGGCCTGCGCCGTGCGGTCCCACGTGGACGATCGTCTTGCCGACCGACTCCAGGATCGGCAGCGCCACGGCGAAGTCTTCGGCATCACCACCGGCCATAATGGACAGTGAAGCCTGTTCGGCCCCGGCCTGGCCACCGGAAACGGGCGCGTCCAGCACGCGGATCTCCCGTTCCGCCGCCCGCTCGGCCACCTCGATGGAGGTCTCCGGCCGGATGGTGCTCATGTCGATCAGCAGGGTGCCCGGTTTCGCCGACTCCAGCACCCCGCCCGCCGCGAGCACGACGGCCTCGACCTGCGGATGGTTCGGAAGCATGGTGATGACGACCTCCGCGCCCGCCACCGCGTCCGTCACCCCGTTCGCGGCCCGGCCGCCCGCGGCTTCCAGCCTCGCGAGCGCGTCGGCGTTCGTGTCGAATCCGCTCACCTCGTGGCCGGCAGCGACGAGATGTCCCGCCATCGGCCCGCCCATGATGCCCAGGCCGATGAATCCCAGCTTGGTCATGCCAGTCCCCTTCGTTCGAAAGGCAGCCACGACAGCGAATCCGCGCTCGGCCCGTCGGGTTTGTACTCCACGCCGACCTGCCCGCGGTAGCCCGCCGTCTGCAGCTTTTCCAGGTATCCCTCGATGTCCAGCGTTCCGGTCCCCGGCTGGTGCCGCCCTGGGGCATCGGCGATCTGCACATGGCCGATCCGTCCGGTGTGGACGGTCGTGACCGTGTCGAGGTCGTCACCGTTGACCGCCAGGTGGTACAGGTCGGCCAGCAGCTTCACGTTGTCCCGCCCGAGTTCGTCGAGCACCTTCAGTACGTCGTCCGCGGTCTTGAGCGGGTACTTCTCCGCCCCCGACAACGGCTCCAGGACGATCTCCGCGCCGATGCGCGCGGCCGCGTCCGACGCGAGCGCCAGATTCGACAGGCCGAGCTTGTCCTGTCCGGCCGGATCCGCGCCGTCGATCCGGTTTCCGTAGAGCGCGTTGAACCGGTGGCAGCCGAGCCGCTCGCCCAGGTCGATCGCCGAGGCGATGCCGCGGGCGAACTCGTCCTCGCGGCCGGGCCAGGTGACCAGGCCACGGTCTCCGCCCGCCATGTCACCGGGAAAGAAGTTCAGCCCGGTCACCGCGACGCCCGCCCGCTCGACCGACGCCACGAAGGCGTCGACCTCGGCGTCGTCCGGAACCGGCGTCTCGAACGGCCACCAGTACTCGACCGCGGTGAAGCCAGCCGCGCGCGCCGCCTCCGCACGGTCGAGCAGCGGCAGCTCGGTGAAGACCAGCGACAGGTTCAGCACGTACGGCAGCGCATGACGCGAACCGGCAAGATCAGCCATCGAAACCTCTGTAATTTCGCTCTGCGGAAACTTTCTTTCGTATATCGAGAATAGCCCGCTGACCTGTCCTTGGTCAACGGGCTGGGCACTGGGGCCGTGGGGCGACGCCAACCTGGTGCTCATGTCGCGAAAGCCACTTTCGGGACATCAGACGTCGCGAAAGTGGCTTTCGCGACATGCCCCGGCACGTTCGGATCTCAACGTCGCAACCTGCCCGCACCCGGCCAACCGCGCGTTGCGAAAGCCACTTTCGCAACCTTCAACGT
>NZ_JBHVKW010000195.1:0-4605 GCF_042797905.1 Amycolatopsis sp. NPDC057786 | reverse complement strand
CCCGAAGACCAGTCGACCTGCCGCGACGGCTCGTCCACGTGCAACGTCTTGGGCAGCACACCGTTCCGCAGCGCCATCACCATCTTGATCACGCCCGCCACCCCGGCCGCGGCCTGGGTGTGACCGACGTTGGACTTCAGCGAACCCAGCCACAGCGGCCGTTCGCGGTCTTGGCCGTAGGTGGCCAGCACCGCCTGCGCCTCGATCGGGTCACCGAGCGTGGTCCCGGTTCCGTGCGCCTCCACCACGTCGACTTCCGCGGCGGAAACCCCCGCGTCGTCGAGGGCCGCCCGGATCACCCGCTGTTGCGAGGGCCCGTTCGGCGCCGTCAGGCCGCTGCTCGCGCCGTCCTGGTTGACCGCCGTGCCGCGTACCACCGCCAGCACCCGGTGCCCGAGCCGTTCGGCGTCGGAAAGCCTTTCCAGCAAAAGGATCCCGGCGCCCTCGGAGAATCCCGCGCCGTCGGCCGCGTCGGCGAAGGACTTGCAGCGGCCATCCTCGGCGAGACCTCGTTGACGGCTCAACTCGACGAACACGTCGGCTGTGGACAACACCGTCGCGCCGCCCGCGAAGGCCATTCCGCATTCGCCGCGCCGCAAGGACTGCACCGCCAGATGCAGGGTCACCAGCGAAGAGGAGCAAGCGGTGTCGACGCTGACGGCGGGGCCTTCGAGCCCGAGGACATAGGAGATCCGGCCGGACGCGACGCTGTAGGTGTTGCCGTTGCCGATGTAGCCCTCGACCTCGCTGGGGATCGAGTCCAGCCGGGCGGCGTAGTCCTGGTACATGAGACCCGCGAAGACGCCGGTCGCGCTGCCGCGCAGCGTCGCCGGGTCGATCCCCGCGTGCTCGCACGCCTCCCAGGCGACCTCCAGCAGAATCCGCTGCTGCGGGTCCATCGCGAGCGCTTCACGCGGCGAGATACCGAAGAAGGCCGGATCGAACCCGGCCGCGTCGTCGAGGAAGCCGCCGCCGCGGGCGTAGTACTTGCCGACACTGCCCGGGTCCGGATCGTAGAGCTCGGCCGGGTCCCAGCCGCGGTCGGCGGGGAAGTCCCCGATCGCGTCGCGCTCGCCGAGGACCAGTTCCCACAGCCGCTCCGGCGACGTGGCGCCCCCTGGGTACCGGCAGGCCATGCCGACGATCGCGATCGGCTCGTTCGCCCGGGCCTCCGCCTCGCGCAGCCGTTGGCGCGTCTGGGAAAGGTCGGCCGTGACCAGCTTCAGGTAGTCGCGGAGCTTCTGCTCGTTCTGCATCAGGCGTTACCTCGTCATCGGCGGCACGGCAGGGTGGGTCACCTCTAGCTTGCTGACGACGCGTCGCCGTCCCCACCCCTATCGCCCCCTCACCGACCCCGGGACCCCCACGCACCCGTCCGGTACAGGGGTCGTGGGTGACGTCAGGACGCTGACGCGCGAGGTTCCCAATATCGCATGGGAGACGCTGAGCGTCTCGAATGCGACATTGGGAACACGTGCGCCACTCACGACACCGGGGCGCTCAGCCGAGCCCCAATTCCTGATCGATGAGGGCGAACAGCTCGTCGTCCGACCCGCCACCACCGCCGCGGACGGTGGCCGCGAGGGCCAGCAGCCGATCGGCGATCGCGGCCTGCCTGCTCTCGTCCAGGACGGCTCCCGTGAGCGCGGCTTCGAGACGCGTGACCTCGTCGTCCACCAGGGTCGCCGCGTCGCCCGCGGGTTCCGCGTCCCCGAGCGGCAGCCGCTCGCCGAGCAGGTCCGCCACCGCGGACACCGTCGGATAGTCGAAGACCATCGTCGCCGGCAGGCTCAGCCCGGTCAGCCGGTTGAGCCGGTTGCGCAGTTCGAGCGCGGTCAGCGAGTCGAACCCGAGGTCGAGGAAGCCGCGTTCCACGGCGACCTGATGCGCCCCCGGTATCGCCAGGACGGCGGCGACCTGGCCGCGTACCAGGTCCACCAGCGCCTTGCGCCGTTCGGTGCCCATCAGCGGGGCGAGCCGCCGGATCAGGGCGTCCACCTCCGACGCGGCATCGACCGTCCTGGCGGTGGCACGACGAGCGGGCAGCCGGACCAGATCACGCAGCACGGCGGGGTCGCCGTGCTCGATCAGTCGCGTCCGCAGCTTGCCGGGATCGAACCGCACCGGCACGAGCGTCGCCTCGGGCCGTCCGAGTGCCGCGTCGAACAACGCCAGCCCGGTTTCCGACGGCATCGCCGCGATACCGGACCTGGCCATCCGCGCGACGTCGGTTTCGCCGAGCCTGCCGGTCAGTTCGCTGCGCTCCGCCCAGAATCCCCAGGCGAGCGAGGTCGCCGGGAGCCCTTCGGCCCGGCGAGCCGAGGCCAACGCGTCGAGGAACACGTTGGCGGCGGCGTAGTTCGCCTGTCCCGGACCGGCGATCGCCCCCGCGGCCGAGGAGAACAGGACGAACGCGGCCAGCCCGGCCTCCTTCGTCAGTTCGTGCAGAACGAGGGCGGCGTCGACCTTCGGCCGGAACACGGCGTCGAGCCGCTTGGGGTCCAGCGACCCGAGAACCCCGTCGTCGAGCACCCCCGCCGTGTGCACGACCCCGGTCAGCGGATGCCGTGCGAGCAGGGAACGGACCGCGTTCTCGTCGGCGGCGTCGCAAGCCTCGATCGTCACGACGGCACCCAGCGCGGCGAGTTCGTCGCGCAGCTCCGCCGCCCCGGCGGCCTGAAGACCTCGTCGACTGGTCAGCACCAGTTTCCGCACCCCGTGCCGGGTGACCAGATGCCGCGCCACCAAGGCACCGAGCGTCCCGGTACCTCCGGTGACGAGCACGGCCTTGTCCGGGTCGAACCCGTCGAATCCGGACTCCGCCGGTTCCACGGCGTGCAGCCGCCTGGCGAACAGACGTCCTTCGCGGAACGCCAGTTCCGGCTCGTTCACCGGAATCCCCTGCCAGGGAACGGCCTCGCCGTCCACGTCCAGCAGGACGAACCGGCCGGGGTTCTCGGCTTCGGCGGCACGGATGAGACCCCATACCGGCGCGTGGGCGAGGTCGGTCACCGGCCCGTCCACCGCGATCGCCCCCGAAGTCACGAGCACCAGCCGGGCCGCGTCGAACCTGCTGTCGGCGAGCCAGGTCTGCACCAGCGTGAGGGCTTCCGCGGCCGTATCGCGGGTCGTCTCGGCGAGTCCACCGTGGATCTCGCCGGTCAGCATCACGAACACCGTTTCCGGGGCGGACTCCGGCAACTCACCGACCGAGTGGATCACGGTGTACGTGCCGGTTCCGGTCTCGGCCTCACCGACCGGAATCCAGTCGGCACGGTACAGCGGATCCTGGGCCGGACGTTCTTCCGCGAGGGTGCGCAGAGTCAGTTCGGCGACGGTCAGGACCGGCGCCCCGGTGCCGTCCGCGGCGGTCAAAGCCAACCGGCCGTCCTCGCTGGAGACGATCCGCACCCGCAGGTTCCGGGCGCCGTCGGCGTGGACGGTCACCCCGGACCAGGCGAACGGCACCCGCACCTCACCGGTCCCGCCGTCGATCCCGAGTACGTGCAACGCGGTGTCGAAAAGCGCCGGATGCAGGGTGAAGCCCGAGTCCGTGAGGTCTTCGGCCAGCGTCACCTCGGCGTACAGCCCGTCGGCGTCCCGCCAGGCGGCCGTCACCCCTTGGAACGCCGGGCCGTACTCGTAGCCTTCGCCGGCCAAACGGTCATAGAGGTCCTCGACGTCGAGGGCTTCCGCTCCGCTCGGCGGCCAAGCCGTCAGCTCCACCCCGGCTCGGGCACCGGCTCCGAGCAGGCCGCTCGCGTGCAGTGTCCACGCACCGTCGTCCCGCCTCGAATGGATGGTCACCGGACGGCGCCCGGTTTCGTCCGTTTCGCCGGCCTTCACCTGAAGCTGGACCTGCTCGCGCGGTCCGAGTACGAGTGGCGCGGCCAGGGCCAGCTCCTCGATACCACCGCAGCCGGCTTCGTCTCCGGCGCGCAGGGCCAGTTCGACGAACGCCGTCCCTGGCAGGTAGACGGTGCCGCGTACCGCGTGGTCGGCCAGCCAAGGATGGGTCCGCGCCGAAAGCCGTCCGGTGAACACCAGCCCGTCGGAGTCCGCGAGCGGCACCACGGCACCCAGGAGCGGATGCCCGGCGGAGCCGAGCCCCGCGGCGCCGACATCGCCGGTCGTCCCGTCGTTCTCGAGCCAGTAGTGCCGCTGTTCGAACGGGTAGACCGGAAGGTCCACTGTAGACGTCTTCGCCGGGAACATGCGCGTCCACGCGACTTCGGCGCCCTGGGCGAACGCCTCCCCCGCCGATGAGAGGAACCGGCCCCAGCCACCGTCGTCGCGCCGCAACGTGCCGATCGCGCCCGCTTCGACTCCTTCGGCTTCGGCGGTCTCCTGGACACTCATGGTAAGGACTGGATGAGGGCTTTGCTCCACGAGCACCCGATGGCCTTCGCCGAGCAGCCTGCGCACGGCCGTGTCGAACTGGACGGTCTGGCGGAGGTTGCGATGCCAATACGCCGCATCCATCCCAACGGTGTCCAACCAATCACCGGTCACAGTCGAGAACAACGGAACCGACGACGACCGCGGCACGATCGGCGCCAGCAACTCCACCAAATCATCGCGTAAACCGTCGACCTGCGCCGAATG
>NZ_JBHVKW010000194.1:0-4842 GCF_042797905.1 Amycolatopsis sp. NPDC057786 | reverse complement strand
GGCACGGATCACGCGTTCCTGCGACGGACCGTTCGGCGCGGTCAACCCGTTCGACGCGCCGTCCTGGTTCACCGCCGAACCGCGAACCACCGCCAGGACCCGATGACCATTCGCGAGCGCGTCCGAAAGCCGCTCCACGACCAGCACACCGACACCCTCGGCCCACCCCGTCCCGTCCGCGGCGTTCGCGAACGCCTTGCACCTGCCGTCGGCCGCGAGTCCGCGCTGACGCGAAAAGTCCGTGAAGGAGACCGGTGTCGCCATCACCGACGAGCCACCGGCGAGCGCCATCGTGCACTCACCGCGCCGCAGGGACTGCACCGCCAGATGCAGCGCCATCAGCGAAGACGAGCACGCGGTGTCGACGCTGACGGCCGGGCCCTCCAGTCCGAGCGCGTAGGCCACCCGCCCGGACGCGACGCTGGTGAAGCCACCGTTCCCGAGGAAGGGCTGAACGTCCTCCGGCGGCGACGGCACACTGGTCGTGTAGTCGTTGTAGATCACGCCCATGAACACCCCGGTCGCCGATCCGGCGAGCGACGAGGGGTCCAGGGAGGCCCGTTCCAAGGCCTCCCAAGAGGTCTGCAGGATGAGCCGCTGCTGCGGGTCCATCGCCACCGCTTCCCTCGGCGAGATACCGAAGAACGCCGGATCGAACTCCCCCGCGCCGTCCAGGAACCCGCCCTCACGGACGTAGGTGGTCCCCGCCCGGTCCGGATCCGGATCGAAGAGACCGTCCACGTCCCAGCCACGATCGCGGGGGAACGGCGACATCCCGTCGACGCCGTCCGCGACCATCCGCCAGAGGTCTTCCGGCGAGGCCACCCCGCCCGGATACCGGCAGGCCATCCCGACGATGGCGATCGGCTCCTGACCGTCGGCTCTGGTGGCCGGCGTCCGCTCCGCCGCCGGAACGTCACCCACCACCTCGCCGAGCAGATGCCTGGCCAGCGCCCGAGGCGTCGGATGGTCGAAGATCAGGGTGGCCGGCAACCTCAGCCCGGTCGCCGCCTGCAGCCGGTTGCGCAGTTCGACCGCGGTCAGGGAGTCGAACCCGAGTTCCTTGAACGCCGCCGAAACCCCGATATCGCCGCCGGTACCGTGGCCGAGGACCACCGCGGCCTGGCGCCGCACCTCTTCGACGGCGGAACGCTCACGTTCGGCGGGTGCCAGCGCCCGCACCCGGTCCGCCCAGGACCGGTCGCCGGAAACGGCGGCGGCCCGGCGCCGGACCGGGCCCACCAGCCCTCGCAGCGCCGGGCTCACCGAACTCGCCGACCGCACCTTGGCGAGATCGAGATCCAGCGCGGTGAGCGAGGGCCATGGCGAGGCCACCGCCTGGTCGAACAACCGCAGCCCCAGATCGATGGACAACGGGTTCTCGCCCGCGCGCCGCATCCGGTCGACGTCGGCTTCGGTGAGGTGCGCGGTCATGCCGGTGCGCTGCGCCCAGAATCCCCAGGCGATCGAAACCGCGGGCAATCCTTCCGCTCGCCGGGCTTCCATCAACGCGTCCACGAAGGTGTTGGCCGCCGCATAGCCACCCTGACCCGCCGCACCCAACGTCGCCGCGGCCGACGAGAACGCCACGAACATCGCCAAATCCCTGCCACGAGTGAGCTCGTGCAGATTCAGCAATCCATCCACCTTCGGCCGCAACACCTCGGTCAGCCGCTCCGGCGACAACGAGCCGATCAGTCCGTCGTCGAGCACTCCGGCCGCGTGCACGATCCCTGTCAGATCCGGGATGGCGTCCAGCACCCCGGCCATCGACGCCCGGTCCGCGACGTCACACGCCACCACCGACACCGACACCCCACTGCCGCGCAATTCCTCCACGAACTCGGGTTCGACACCCCGGCGACCGGTCAGCACCAGGCTCCGGACCCCGTGCTCAGCGGCCAGATGCTGGGCCACGAGACCACCGAGCCCACCTGTTCCGCCGGTCACCAGCACGGTCCCTGCCCGATCCAGCGCGGAAGGAACCGTCAGCACCAACTTGCCCACGTGCCGCGCACGGCTCATGAACCGCATGGCCTCGACGCCCCGCCGCACATCCCAAGCCAGCACCGGAAGCCGTCGCAGCCGGCCGCCCGCGAACAGCTGCGTCACCTCGCGCAGGATTTCCTGGGTGCGATCGAGTGCGAAATCAGGGAGGTTGTAGGCGGCGTAACGCACACCGGCGTGCTGTGCGGCGATCTCGTCCGCGTCGCGGATATCGGTCTTGCCCATCTCCAGGAAATGCCCGCCACGAGGCAAAAGCCGCAGCGACGCGTCCACGAACTCGCCCGCAAGGGAGTTGAGGACGACGTCCATACCCTCTCCGCCGGTCACCGCCAGGAACTTGTCCGCGAACTCCAGATCCCGCGACGAAGCGATGTGATCATCGGCCAGCCCCAGCGACCGCAGGACGTCATGCTTCGCCGGGCTCGCCGTGGCGAACACCTCGAGCCCCCACTGCGACGCCAGTCCGATCGCGGCCATCCCGACCCCGCCCGCCCCGGCGTGCACCAGTATCCGCTGCCCCGCCCGCACGTTCGCCAAGTCGACAAGTCCATAGAGCGCGGTGGTGTAGACGACGGGGATCGACGCCGCTTCGGCGAACGTCCAGCCGTCCGGCATGGGCACCAGGTTCGCCCGCTCCGTGGTCGCGACCGGGCCGAAGGCGCCGGTGAAGACCCCGGTGACACGATCGCCGACGGCGAGATCGGTGACGCCCGCGCCGATCTCGGCGACCACCCCGGCGGCCTCGCCACCCATCGGTTCGTCGACCCGCACGACCCCGAGGGACGCGACGACATCCCGGAAGTTCACCCCCGCCGCGCGGACCGCGACCCGGACCTGCCGGTCACCGAGCGGCTCCTCGGGGACCGGAACGAGGGCGAGGTTCTCCAGCGTCCCCTCACCGGACACGTCGAGACGCCACGGGCTTTCGGACGGCGGGAGCAGCGCGTCCTTTGTGGACACACGAACCAGGCGTCGGCCGCGTACGGCCTCCCCGCGGACGACGAGCTCGGCCTCCCCTGTGGCCGGTGCCGCGAGCACCACCTCGCCGAGGGTGTCCGCGTCGAGCAGCACGAACCGGTCCGGGTTCTCCGACTGCGCCGACCGGATCAACCCGATGGCCGTCGCCTGCGCGAGACCGGTGATCCGTTCGCCGGGCTCGGCCGAGACCGCGCCGGTGGTGACGAAGACCAGCTTCGCGGCCGTGAACCGTTCGTCCTCCAGCCACCGCTGGGCGAGTTCGAGTACCGCCGACGACGTTTCGTGCGGGCCGTGGTCCGCCGGTACACCGGCGAAGACGTACTCCGGAACGTCTTCGATCTCAGCGAGCGTGGCGTAACGCCTGGCCCCCGGCACCTCGAGGTCGCCCAGCACCGCGACCGATGGCCTTGGCGACGCGTCCTCGCGCGGCAGCACCGGCCATTCGACCCGGTAGAGCGGACCGGCCTCGTCGACGACGTGTCCCCGGCCGGAGAACGGCCGCAGGGTCAACGAGTCCACAGTGGCCACGAGTGCGCCCTGGGTGTCGGCGAGGCGCAGGCCGAATCCACCGCCATGGCGGGAGATCCGCGCACGCAGAACCGAGGCCCCCGACGCGTGCAAGGACACACCACGCCATTCGAAGGGCAGTTCGAGCCGCCCTTGGCCTGCCACTCCGAGAATATGCAGTGCGGCATCGGACAACGCGGGATGGAGGCCGAACCCCTCGGTGTCGGTCCCGTCAGGCAACGCGACCTCGGCGTAAAGGTCTTCGCCGAGCCGCCATGCCTCACGCAGCCCCCGGAACGTCGGCCCGTAGCCGTATCCGTCGGAGGCGAGCCGGTCGTAGTGCCCGTCGAGATCGACGCGTTCCGCGCCGGCGGGCGGCCAGGTGCCCAGTTCCGACAACGGGGCGTGGACACCGAGGGCGAGCGTGCCGGTCGCGTGGCAGGTCCACGGGGACCCTTCGCCGAGTCGCGAATGGACGGTCAGTCCGCGCCTGCCGTCCTCGTCCGCCGCGCCCGCCACCACACGCAGCTCGACGCTTCCCTGCGCGGGGACGATCAGCGGCGCGGCCAGCGTGAGTTCCTCCACGTGCCCGCAGCCGGTCTCGTCCGCGGCGCGGACGGCCAGTTCGACGAAAGCGGTCCCCGGCAGGATCACCTCACCGAGAACGGTGTGCTCGGTGAGCCAAGGCTGGTTCCGCCTGGAGATCCGGCCGGTCAGGACCACGCCTTCATCACCGGGCAGGGCGACCACCGCGCCGAGCAGCGGATGCTCCGCGTCCGCCAGCCCGGCCGCGGAGACGTCCCCGGCGGCCGGGGCACTGTCGAGCCAGAAGTGCTGATGCCGGAAGGCGTAGGTCGGAAGGTCCACTAGGGACACCTCGGCGGGGAACTGCCCGCTCCACGCCACCTCGGCACCGCGGGCGTAGGCCTCGCCCGCCGAGGTGAGGAACCGGTCCCAGCCGCCGTCGTCACGGCGCAGCGTCCCGACGGTCGCCGCTTCCGTGTCCGCCACGGTGTCCTGGATCGCGCCGGTCAGCACCGGATGGGCACTGACCTCGATGAACAGCCCGTGCCCGTCCGCCAGCGCGGCGGTGGCCTTCTCGAACTGGACGGTCTGACGGAGGTTCCGATGCCAATACGCCGCATCCATCTCCGCGGTGTCCAACCAATCACCAGTGACAGTCGAGAACAACGGAACCGACGACGACCGCGGCACGATCGGCGCCAGCAACTCCACCAAATCATCGCGTAAACCGTCGACCTGCGCCGAATGCGACGCGTAATCCACCGCAATACGCCGAACCCGAACCCCGTCCCCTTCACACGACACAATCAACTCATCCAACGCCTC
>NZ_JBHVKW010000193.1:0-5124 GCF_042797905.1 Amycolatopsis sp. NPDC057786 | reverse complement strand
CGCGACCAGCCCAAACAGACAGAAACCCAGCCACAGACAGAAACCCAAGACCACCAACCCACGACCCCGACGAACAGGTTAAAACTCAAGCTAGGGTGACCGCATGTCGCTGGTGGGAAGGGACGTCGAGCTGACGCGGATCCGACGTCTGCTGACGAACGCGCGCGACGCCCGTAGTGGCGTGCTGACGCTCAGGGGCGCGGCGGGTATCGGGAAATCGGTCCTGCTCGACCACGCCGTGTCGATCGCCGAAGCCGAGGGCATACGAGTGGTCCGCGGCGCGGGGATCGAGTCCGACTCCGAACTCGCGTATGGCGGCCTGCACCAACTCCTGTTCCCCCACCTGGATCGACTGGACGCCTTGCCCGCTCCCCAGGCCATGGCGCTGCGGTGCGCTTTCGGCCTGGCGGAGGGAGACGAAGCCAACCGGTTCCTGATCTCCGCCGGTACCCTGTCGTTGCTCGCCGATCTGGCCGAGGACGCCCCGCTGCTGTGCGTGGTCGACGACCTGCAATGGCTCGACCAGGGTTCCGTGGAGGCGCTGTTGTTCGCGGCCCGCCGCTTCGTGGCCGACCCGATCGCGCTGCTGTTCGCGGTGCGCGAGACGTCGGCGCCGTTCGAGATCGCCGGCGTCGAGGTGGTGGACCTGTCCGGCCTCACCGCGCCCGACGCCGCCCTGCTGCTGGACGACCACGCGCCGGAACTCGTCGGGCCGGTGCGGACGCGGGTCCTCGCGGAGTCCGGTGGCAACCCACTGGCGATCATCGAACTCGGGGCTTCGCGGCTCGCGGCACGCGATGCCGACGAGTCCGACCCTGCCGAGCAGGTCGGCCCGCTGCCCGTGACCCGCCGCGTGCAGGAGACGTTCCGCCGCCAGATCGTCGAGCTTCCCGAACCCACCCAACGCGCGCTTCTCGCGGCGGCGGCCGACACGGCGGCGCCGCTCGCGACGATCCTGCACGTGATCGAAGCCCTCGGTGGCGCCCCCGACGACCTGGCGCCCGCCGAACGCGACCGGTTGCTCCGGATCGACAGCCGGGTCACGTTCCGTCACCCTCTGGTACGGGCGGCCGCCTATCAGGACGCGCCGCTGCACCGGCGGATCGAGGTCCATCGCGCGTACGCCGAAGCGCTGCGCGCGGACGCCGATGCCGACCGCCGGGCCTGGCACCTCGCCGCCGCGACCACCACTCCCGACGAGGCGGTGGCCGCCGAACTCGAAGGTGTGGCGGAGCGGGCCTGGCACCGGGGCGGCGCGATGGCCGTGTGCGCCGCCTACGACCGCGCCGGCAGGCTCAGCGCCGACCGGGAGCGGAAGGCCCGGCGCATCGTCCTCGCCAGTCAGGCCGCGTTCGACGCGGGCAAGGCCGACCGCGCCGCCCGGTTGGCGGCCGAAGCGCTCGCGCTCACCACCGACGTCGGCGTCCGGGCCGACGCCATCTACACCCGTGGTGCCGTGGAGTACGAACGCACCTCCCCGCGTGCCGACGCGGAGCTGACGCTCGACGCCGCCGCGCTGGTGCGCGACACCGATCCGGAGCGCGCCGCGCTCACGCTCTACGAGGCCGCGCACGCCGCCCGGCACGGCGCGGCGCACGACCTCCTGCAGCGTGCGGCGGAGCTGATGCGCGGGTTTCCGCCGCCGGAGCACTGGGCACCGGTGATCGCCGCCCTTCTCGGCTGGGCGGAACTCTTCGCCGGACGTCCGGAGGCGGCCGTCGGACCGATGCGCGCTCTCTGCACCGCCTCACCCGGTGGCGGAAACGACCTGATGCTGCGCATCACGGCTGCGCTCGGCGGGCTCATGCTGACGGACGACGACGACGTCGTCGCCGGGACCGAGGACATGCTGGCCGGGGCGCGGGCCACCGGAACGTTGGGGTGGGTCCCGTACCTGCTGAACGTGCTCGCCGTGGCGCGGCTGTTCCGCGGTGAGTTCGCGGACGCCCGCGCGTGTGTGGCGGAAGGCGCGTCCGTGAGCGCAGAACTCGGGAACACGACCGAGCGTCTGGCACACCGGTCGGTCGAGGTGTGGCTACACGCCGTTTCGGGTGACGAGCCGCGCTGCCGGGCTCTTGCCGACGAGGTGCTCGCGCGTGCCCGAACCCGGCACCGGGTCAACGCCGAGATCGCGGACTGGGGTCTCGGCATGCTCGACCTTTCCGCACGGCGGTTCGGGGAGGCGCTCGACCGGCTCGAGGCAGTTTTCCGGGGACCTGCGAGCCGAGACGTCCTGGTCCGTGCGGTGCCGGACCTGGTGGAGGCCGCCGTGCGCGGCGGCGAGCCGGATCGCGCCCGCGAACCGCTGGCGGCGTTCCTGCACTGGGCCGAACACGTCGACCGTCCGGTCGCCACCGGACTCGCACTGCGCTGCCGGGCCTTGCTGGCCGATGACGGCGACGCCGGCGCGCTGTACGCCGAGGCGCTGCGGCTCCAAGAACGGCACGGCGGCCCCTATGAGCGTGCCCGTACCCAGCTGGTCTACGGCGAGTGGCTGCGCCGCCAGCGCCGCCGTACCGAGGCCCGCGCCCATCTCGCGGCGGCGGTGTCCGCGTTCGAGGATCTCGGCGCGGAGCTCTGGGCCGAGCGTGCGCGCGGTGAGCTGGCCGCCTTCGGCGAGCGGAGCGACGAACCTCGGCGCAGCGGCCCGCTCACCCTGCTGACCCCGCAGGAGCTGCAGGTCGTACGGCTGGCCGCCGCCGGTCACACGAACAAGGAGATCGCCGCACAGCTCTTCCTCAGCCCCCGGACCGTCGGCCACCACCTCTACAAGGCGTACCCGAAACTCGGCGTGACCGGTCGCGCCGAGCTGGCGGGCCTCGTCTGACGGTCGTCGTTTCCCGGACACCAGTCACGATGACTGATACGTCGGCGGTGCGCAGCGCCTAGCGTTTCCGGCACACACCAAGGACGAGGAGACGACCATGACGCAGTACTTCCTGAGCCTCCCGCACGACTCCGCCGAGGAGACGACGATGGAGAACATGGACCCCGCGGAGCTGCAGGAGATGATGGCCGCGGTCGGCGCGTTCAACACCGCCGTCCAGGAGGCGGGCGCCTTCGTGACCGCCGGCGGTCTGCACCCGCCGTCGAGCGCTACCACGGTGGACTACACCGGCGACAGCCCCGTGCTCACTCCGGGCCCGTTCGTCGAGGCCAAGGAGTACCTCGGGGGCTTCTGGATCATCGAGGCCGAAAACGACGACGTCGCGATCGAATGGGCCAAGCAGGCTTCGCGTGCGCTGCGGAGCAGGGTCGAGGTCCGCGCACTGCAGGAAGCGCCGCCGCAGGACTGAACGGGACCGCACCGCCCGGACTCACTGTCGTGAGTGGCAAAGAGCGTTCTGACCTCTTTGCCACTCACGACCCCCTCAACGGCGGGCTCGGCCCGTCGCGGTGTCGATACGCTGTCGCTCGGCATCGCGGAGTTTCCGGTAGTACCCGGCTTTGGTCCGGTCGCCGACTTTGCCGGCCGCTTCGGCGGCGCTTTGCAACACCACCAAGGGAAGGCCGGGCACGTCGCGTGCCTGACGGTCCGCCTCGGCGAACACCGTCTCGGCCAACTCGCCCTCCGCGGAGCCTGCCAGCCGGAACAGCTCCTCCACGTACATCCGGCCCAGCCCCACCTCCGGCCATCCGGACACGCCTTCCAGGGCTCGGCGGCACTCGCGCAGCGCTTCCCAGGCGGCGTCGTGGTCACCTGCCTGGCGTTCCAGTCCGGCAAGGGTCTGCAAGGCCGACGCCGAATCCCGGCCGTCGGCCGCGAACGCCAGGCTCTCGCGCTGCGCTTGAGCCGCCTCGGCGAACGCCCCCAAGTCGGCCAGGTGGTAGCGGAGCCGGCCCAGTGTTTCCTTGTCCCGATCTCGACCGGCCGCCCACCGGTCCAGTTCCCGGCGGGTCAGTTCCCGGTCGCCGGTCAAGTGGGCGCGCTCGACCCAGGTGACCGGGTCCTCCGCGGCGGGATCCGCCGGGAAATGCGAGCGCTTGCGCCGCGACCACTTCGCCAGGTCTTCCTCGGCTACGCAGGGCCTGCCCGCCTCGTCGAGCAGCCGCTCCAGCACGGCGTCACGGTCGGCGTGGCCGCTGTCACGGACGAAGGCGGTGGTGACCCGTACTCCGGCGGCGAACAGGTGTTCAAGGTCGTAGCCACACCAGGTGTCGAAATTCGCCACCTTGATCTCCCAGTGCAGCCACACGTCCTCCACCTGCCGGTATTCGGCGAGCAGGAAACCGGCGAGCGCGGCCTCCTCGCTCAGTCCCTGGAACGGCGCCTCGTGACGGCACGACGCCTCCTGTCCGGCCAGCCACCGCACCAGCGGGAGATCTTCGGGACGGCGGTCGTATTGCAGCGCCCACAACACCTTCGCCCGCCGCACCGCGTTCCCGTCGCAGGTTTCGCCATCGGCGTCCGTCGCACGCTCATAACGCAACTCTCGCCACGCGTCGGACGATGCCCGCATCCGCTCCAACTCACGCCGCGCGCTCTCCATCACCTGAGACACAGCCAGCAGCCTTCAGCGTGTCCTGGGTGGAGTACGGCGCGGGGCAGTCGTGCGCTTCGCGGTCGTCGTCTTGCGCTGAGTCGTCGTGTGATGGGTCGTGGTGCGAGGGGTCGTCGTGCGCGTCGTGTCCGTCGTCGTGCTCCGGGTCGTGGTGGTCGACGGCGGCCGCGTCGTCGTCTCGACGAGGCCTGTCGCCGGGATCGTCGGCTTCGTCGACGGCACCACCTGACCCCGGCCCGCCCCGCCTCCGCCACACGCGCCGAGCAGCGCGACCGCGCCTATGACCAGGCCACACCACCACACTCGCATGGCCGGACCCTAACAGTCCGGCCAGCGCGAATCCGGCGAACGGCGAACCCCGGAGGGTCTCAGGTACCTACTGGCTTCGGCTTCGCTGATCGCGGGACCGCGGTCCGTGAAGGCCTCGGAACACACGCCTATAGCCCCAGTGGCCCCCACCAGTCACCACGATGGCGTGCGAAGGCCTCTGCCCCAAGTACCTGGACCCTTCACCGCGCTAGACGCAAGCAAGGGCCCCTTCACGTACTTCCAACAACCAAGGCACCAGAAAGCGTCGGTCGCTGGGGTCGTGAGTGGCGTTTCGGGTTAGAACCCGAAACGC
>NZ_JBHVKW010000192.1:0-5249 GCF_042797905.1 Amycolatopsis sp. NPDC057786 | reverse complement strand
ACCTTCAACGTTGCGAAAGTGGCTTTCGCAACGTGCCAACCCACCCCGCCGGGAGCAAGGGACCTTTAGTAACGCTAGCTTTCCTAGCGGTGCTAGCGAATCTGAGCTGCGGAAGTCCGTGAAGGACGGCGAAGCGTGCGAAGCACCCGAAGCCTTCTCCAAAACTGCGGTCCTGACTGGTCCCCTTAGGGCGAAAACGGTCCAAACCGGACCTCTCACGCCACAACGTGCCCCGGAACTGTCGGAGCCCCGGCCGACACTCGCCCCATGTCCAACTTCCTGGATCTCCTCATCCCCGCCCGCTGCGCGTCCTGCGGAGCACCGGGCGCGCCCTGCTGCGCCACCTGCCAGGCCGCTTGGGGTTCGCTCGGCGAGATCATCCGCGGCCCGACGGCCGGTCTCGTGCCCGTGTACGCCCTGGCCCCTTACGCCGACGAGGCCCGTCGCCTGATCCTCGCCTACAAGGAACGCGGCCGCCGCGACCTCGCGCCTTTCTTCGGGCGGGCGATCGCCGAAGCCCTCGCCCAGCTGCCCGATCCGGAACCCTGCCTCGTCCCGGTCCCTTCGCGACGGTCCGCCTCACGTGTCCGAGGCGGACCGCACGTCCGGCGCGTCGCCGAGGAATGCGTGAAAGCGCTGGCGGGCAAGGGAAAATCCGCGTCCGTGGCCCCGGTCCTCAGGTTCGGAGCCGGTGTTCGCGACGCAGTGGGACTCACTCGCGCCGAGCGGGTGTCGAACCTGGACGGACGCCTTCGCCTCGCTCCGGGCGCCTGTCCGGGCAGGGTCGTTCTTCTTGACGACGTCATCACAACCGGAGCGACCGCCGCCGCTTGTACGCGTTTTTTGGACATAAGCGGAATTCACGTTTCGGCGGTGGTGGCACTGTCCGCCGCCGGGTGATCGCACTGTCACCTACAAGAGTGATGAATGATCGGGAACGGGAATGGGTACAAGGGCGTTGACGGGATATGAGGGAGCTTGAGGGGAACACTCCGACGGCCCGCCACTCCACCGGGGTGGCGGCGGATTCCCTCGGGGGCGGTGTCCTAGGCACCCTCCGCATTTTCCTGTCCGAAGGCTTGCGCCGTCCGCGTGAAAACAAATCACGGGGACGACGCCCGACAGGCCGGATTGTCGCGCCGGCCGCACGGTCTTCGTCGCGTGCGGTGACGAGGTCTCACGTCCTGATATCCCCCGGCTCGGGGGCTGTTGCTCGCGGCGTGATGCAGCTAACGTGCAGCGCTATCAGCAATCCCGGCAGGCAGGGAGGTGACCAGCCCATGTCCCTGGCGCCGGAGCCGCGCTGAGTCCGCGCTCGGACATCCGACACGAGACGTCGTGGCCGTATGCCGAGTTCCCTCACCGCCCGCGATCCGGGCTTCGTCCCCGTATTACCGGCGCCCTAGTGAACACATCTACAGCTCGCAGTCATTTCAGCGAGGGAGGTCGTGTATGGACATCGTCGTTAAGGGCCGCAACGTGGAGGTGCCCGACCACTATCGGGCACTCGTCAGCGAAAAGCTGGCCCGGCTAGAGCGCTACGACAAGAAGGTCATCCGTTACGACGTGGAGCTCTTCCACGAGCCCAATCGCCGGCAGTCGAAGAACTGCCAGCGCGTCGAAATCACCGGTAAGGGCCGCGGCCCCGCCGTACGCGCCGAAGCGTGTGCCGGCGACTTCTACGCAGCGCTGGATTCCGCACTGAACAAGCTCGAAAACAGGTTGCGGAAGACACACGACCGCCGGCGCGTGCACTACGGCCGCAGCCGCCCGGAATCCGTCGCCGAGGCGACTTCGATGGCGGCCGCCGGTGGCATGACCACCGACACCCGACATCTGGCGGGTACCGCTGTGCTCGAAGCGCCTGAGGCCGAACCCATGGCCAACGGTTTCGCTGTCGAGGGCGGTGACTTCGAGATGCCCCAGCAGCGCTGGGATGACGGGGTGACCGAACACCAGCCCGGTCGCGTCGTCCGCGAGAAGAAGCATGACGCGGAGCCCATGACGGTCGACCAGGCTCTCTACGAGATGGAACTGGTCGGTCACGACTTCTATCTGTTCAACGACTCCGACGCCGGGTGCCCGAGCGTCGTCTACCGGAGGCGAGGCTTCGACTACGGCGTCATCCGGCTGAGCTAGCCGGCCCCACGTCCAGACGGCGGCCCGCACGCGTCCCGTGCGGGCCGCCGTCATGTCCGGAACAGGCGGGACGCGGCCTCGTCCCGGCAGGTACCGACCGACGGTGCGTGCGCGAACACCGAGGTGTTCCCTACGATGGGGGCGGACGGTGGTGCGTTACCAGGCACCACCGCGTACGAGATTGCCCGGGACCGGCTCGGGTGCGATCACAATCAGCTAGTGAGGTCGACCGGATGGTGCTGAACCGCCTGCTCCGCGCGGGCGAGGGCAAAATGGTGAAGCGGCTGCGACACATCGCCGATCACATCAACACCCTCGAAGACGACGTCAAGGATCTGTCGGACTCCGCACTGCGGGCCAAGACCGACGAGTTCCGTAAACGGCACGCGGACGGCGAGTCCCTCGACGACCTCCTGCCGGAGGCCTTCGCGGTGGCGAGGGAGGCGGCCTGGCGCGTGCTCGGCCAGCGGCCCTACGACGTCCAACTGATGGGCGGCGCCGCGCTGCACCTCGGCCAGGTCTCCGAGATGAAGACCGGTGAGGGCAAGACCCTGACGCAGGTCCTCCCCGCGTACCTGAACGCCGTCTCCGGCAAGGGCGTGCACGTCATCACGGTGAACGACTACCTCGCCAAACGTGACGCCGAGTGGATGGGCCGTATCCACCGCTTCCTCGGCCTCGAGGTCGGGGTCATCCTGGCCGACCAGACGCCCGAGGTCCGTCGCCAGCAGTACGCCGCCGACATCACGCACGGCACGAACAACGAGTTCGGCTTCGACTACCTCCGCGACAACATGGCGTGGAGCCTCGAAGACTGCGTGCAGCGCGGCCACAACTTCGCGATCGTCGACGAGGTGGACTCCATCCTCATCGACGAGGCCAGGACGCCGCTGATCATCTCCGGCCCGGCCGACCAGTCCTCGCGCTGGTACATCGAGTTCGCCCGGATGACCCCGCTGATGAAGCCGGACGTCCACTACGAGGTGGACATCCGCAAGCGCACCGTCGGTGTCACCGAGAAGGGTGTCGCGTTCGTCGAGGACCAGCTCGGTATCGACAACCTCTACGAGGCCGCGAACACGCCGCTGGTCGGCTACCTGAACAACGCGCTGAAGGTCAAGGAGCTCTACAAGCGCGACAAGGACTACATCGTCCGCGACGGCGAAGTCCTCATCGTCGACGAGTTCACCGGCCGTATCCTGCACGGCCGCCGCTACAACGAGGGCATGCACCAGGCGATCGAGGCCAAGGAAGGCGTCGAGATCAAGGCCGAGAACCAGACGCTCGCCACGATCACGCTGCAGAACTACTTCCGGCTCTACGACAAGCTGGCGGGTATGACCGGTACCGCCGAGACCGAGGCGGCCGAGTTCCACCAGACCTACAAGCTGGGTGTGGTGCCGATCCCGACCAACAAGCCGATGGTCCGCGCCGACCAGGCCGACCTGATCTACAAGACCGAGCAGGCCAAGTTCGAGGCCGTCGCCGAGGACATCGCCGAGCGGCACGAAAAGGGCCAGCCGGTGCTGGTCGGCACGACGAGTGTCGAGAAATCCGAGCACCTGTCGAAACTGCTGCTCAAGCTGGGTGTCCCGCACGAGGTCCTCAACGCCAAGCACCACGACCGGGAGGCGCTGATCGTCGCCCGCGCCGGGCGCAAGGGCGCGGTCACGGTCGCCACCAACATGGCGGGCCGCGGTACCGACATCGTGCTCGGCGGCAACCCGGACATCATCGCCGACGAGGTGCTGCGCGACCGCGGCCTCGACCCGGTCGAGCACTCCGAGGAGTACGAGGCCGCCTGGCCGAAGGTGCTCGAGGAGGTCCAGGCCGACACGAAGGCCGAGGCCGAGGAGGTCCGCGCGGCGGGCGGGCTGTACGTGCTTGGCACGGAACGGCACGAGTCGCGCCGCATCGACAACCAGCTCCGTGGTCGTTCCGGCCGCCAGGGCGACCCTGGCGAGTCCCGGTTCTACCTGTCGCTCGGTGACGAGCTCATGCGCCGCTTCAACGCCACGATGGTCGAGCGGGTCATGACCACCATGCGGCTGCCGGACGACGTGCCGATCGAGCACAAGATGGTCTCCAAGGCGATCAAGAGCGCTCAGACGCAGGTCGAGCAGCAGAACATGGAGATCCGCAAGAACGTCCTCAAGTACGACGAGGTCATGAACGAGCAGCGCAAGGTGATCTATGCCGAGCGCCTGCGCGTCCTCGAGGGCGAGGATCTCCGCGAGCAGATCGAGCACATGCTGGTCGACGTCATCAACGCGTACGTCACCGAAGAGACCGCCACGGGCTACGCCGAGGACTGGGACCACGAGAAGCTGTGGACGGCGCTGAAGCAGCTGTACCCGGTCAAGGTCACCTGGGAAGAGCTCACCGAGGACGACGACCTCGACGCCGACAAGCTGCGTGAGGCTCTGCTCGAAGACGCGCACCGCGCGTACGACGAGCGCGAAGCCGAGATCGACGCGAAGGTCGGCGAAGGCGCGATGCGCAGCCTGGAGCGCCAGGTGATGCTCACCGTGCTCGACCGCAAGTGGCGTGAGCACCTCTACGAGATGGACTATCTCAAGGAGGGCATCGGCATGCGGGCCCTGGCGCAGCGCGACCCGGTCATCGAGTACCAGCGCGAGGGCTACGACATGTTCCGCGCGATGCTGGAGTCGCTGAAGGAGGAGGCGGTCGGCTTCCTGTTCAACCTCCAGGTCGAGCAGGCCGAGCCCGCCACCCCGGCGCCGGAGTCGGCGTCCGCGCTGCCCGCCGGTGTCGGTTCCGGGAACGGTCAGGCCGCCGGTGGTGACGGCAGGCACGCCCGCCCGACACCTCCGCAGGCACCGGCGACCGACACCGAGTCCGTGCCGTCCGCCTTGCGGGGCAAGGGACTCGGCGGCGGTTCGCGGTCCGGGCTGACCATGTCCGGCCCGTCCGAGGACGGCGGCGTCGAGTCGCATTCGGACAGTGCCGGGAGTGCCGGCGGAGACCAGGGCGGAACCCGCCGGGAGCGTCGCGCCGCGCAGCGCGCCTCCCAGAAGAAGGGCAAGAAGGGCCCGCGCCGCTAAAGGCCCAAGCGCGTGAAGGCCCCTTCCCTCGGCTCAGCCGAAGGA
>NZ_JBHVKW010000191.1:0-5517 GCF_042797905.1 Amycolatopsis sp. NPDC057786 | reverse complement strand
CGTGAAGGCCCCCTTCCCTCGGCTCAGTCGTGGGAAGGGGCCTTCACGCGCTACCTGCTTAAGCCGAGTAGCCAGGGATCGGGAACGGCGCCAGGAACTCGCGGATCTCGGCGGCGATGGTGTCCAAAGCGGACTGTTCCTCGCCCGCCGCGGCGGTGATCGTGCGGTCGATCCACTCCGCGACCTGCGTCTGGTGCTCCGGCTTGAGCCCGCGGGTGGTGATCGCGGAGGTGCCGAGCCGGATGCCGGACGGGTCGAACGGCTTGCGCGGGTCGAACGGCACGGTGTTGTAGTTCAGTTCGATGCCCGCGCGGTCCAGCGCCTGCGCGGCGGGCTTGCCCGGCACGTTCTTGTTCGTCAGGTCGATCAGCAGCAGGTGGTTGTCGGTGCCGCCGGACACGAGGTCGTACCCGCGCTCCACCAGCGCCTCCGCCAGCGCCCGCGCGTTCGCGACGATCGTGTGCGCGTACTCGGAGAACTCCGGCTTCTGCGCCTCGCCGAGCGCGACGGCGATCGCGGCGGTCGTGTGGTTGTGCGGGCCACCCTGCAAACCGGGGAACACCGCCTTGTCGACGGCCTTCGCGTGGTCGGCGTCGGAAAGGATCATCGCGCCGCGCGGACCGCGCAGGGTCTTGTGCGTGGTCGTGGTGATGACCTGCGCGTGCCCGACCGGCGACGGGTGCGCGCCACCGGCGACCAGCCCGGCGATATGGGCGATGTCGGCGACCAGGACGGCGTCGACCTCGCGGGCGATCTCCGCGAACGCCGGGAAGTCGATGGTGCGCGGGATCGCGGTGCCGCCCGCGAAGATCAGCTTCGGCCGGTGCTTCAGCGCGAGTTCGCGCACCTGGTCGAGGTCGACGCGGCCGGTCTCCTTGCGGACGCCGTAGCGGACCGGGGTGAACCACTTGCCGGTCGCGGACACGCTCCAGCCGTGCGTGAGGTGGCCGCCGTCCGGCAGCGCCATGCCGAGCACGGTGTCACCCGGCTTGGCGAACGCGAGGTACACCGCCAGGTTCGCCGGGGAGCCGGAGTACGGCTGCACGTTCGCGTGGTCGACGCCGAAGACGGCCTTCGCGCGCTCGATGGCGAGGTTCTCGACCTGGTCGATGAGCTGCTGGCCCTCGTAGTACCGCTTGCCGGCGTAGCCCTCGGAGTACTTGTTGGTGAGGACGGTGCCCGTCGCCTCCAGTACGGCCTGGGAGACGTAGTTCTCGGACGCGATCAAGCGGATCTTGTCGTGCTGGCGTTTCGCCTCGTCCTCCACGAGCCCCGCGATCTGCGGGTCGGCGGCGGCGAGCGCGGAAAGTTCGGGCTGGTGTGTCATCGGACGTACTCCTGCCAGAGACGGCCGGACCCAGGCGCGCGGTACCGGCCTCGTCGTCGCTTCCCGGTGGTGCTCCACCTCAAATGGCGCCAGTCGCTGGTGCGGAACAGACTAGAGCACTCCGCTCGGGCCCGGCTCGGCGTGCGGACGATGCGCGGCGCACCATCGGCGGCTGCATCCGGCCGTGCGATCACAGAAAGCCTGCGCGCAGACGGCGCAGCGTTTGATCCGCCGCCAGCCGCCGAACACGACGAGTTCCGCCAGCCCGGAGGCGCCCGCGACCAGGTCCCCGCAGCCGGGCCACGACGTCACCTGCACCAGGCGCCAGCCGTTCCCGGCCTCGACCAGCCTGGGCGCGGCACCGTTCCCTGCGAGGACCCGGTTGAGCCGGTCGGCGGCGGCATACTCGTCGGGCAGCGCCGACACGACGCCGGCGAGCCACGGATTCCCTTGTGCCAGCAGCCTTTCCGCGACCCCGAGGGCCGGGTCGAGGTCACGGAAAGGCGGCACGATCACGTGCTTGCGCGTCACGGTTCTTCGATCGCGACGCCCATCGAGCGAGCGGTGCCCGCGATCGTGCGCATGGCCGCTTCGACGTCGCCGGTGTTGAGGTCCGGCAGTTTCCGTTCGGCGATCTCGCGGAGCTGCTCTCGGCTCAGCTTCCCGGCGACCTCATGCCCCGGCCGTCCGGATCCCTTGCCGCCCAAGGCTTTCTTGATGAGGAACGACGCCGGTGGGGTTTTCAGCCGGAGTTCGAAGGAGCGGTCCTCGAACACCGACACGACCACCGGGACGATGTCGCCGCGCTGTGCGGCGGTCGCCGCGTCGTAGGCCTTCTTGACCTCGACGAGGTTCACGCCGGTCTGCCCGAGCGTCTTCCCGAGGTCGACCACCGGCGCGTTGCCGGCGGTCAACTCGAGCGTCGCCTGATGGGTCTTCTTCTTCGACTTCGGTGCCATGCGCCCGAAGCTATGGTCTCCAGTTACTGGAGAGTCAATCGATCGGCTTGACGCTTTCGGCGTGGCGGCGCGCCAGCTCCTGGTAGATCGCCGCGTTGTGCTCGACCCAGCCGCGGGCGGTGCCGTCGAGCGGGACGTGCTTCTTCGCCGGGCTGCCCATGGCGACCGTCTCCGGCGGGATGACCATCCCGGGTGTCACCGTGGCGCCGGCCGCGACCAGCGCCTTCGCGCCGATCTGCGCCTTGTCGAGCACGGTCGAGCCGT
The DNA here is from genome assembly GCF_042797905.1 of Amycolatopsis sp. NPDC057786. NCBI lineage: Bacteria > Bacillati > Actinomycetota > Actinomycetes > Pseudonocardiales > Pseudonocardiaceae > Amycolatopsis > Amycolatopsis sp. NPDC057786. The sequence continues at coordinate 2,967 of NZ_JBHVKW010000191.1, read as the reverse complement.
TGCCGATCAGCGCCTGCTCGCCGATCGTGCAGTCGTGCACGAGGCACTGGTGCCCGACGGTGACGTTCTTGCCGACCTCGGTCACGCCGCCGTTGACGTGGATGACCGAGTTGTCCTGGATGTTGGCGCCCTCGCGGATGAGGATCCGCCCGAAGTCGGCGCGCAGCACGGCGCCGTACCAGACGGAGGCGCCCTTCTCGACGACGACGTCGCCGATCAGGGTGGCGGTGGGGGCGATCCACGCTTCGGGATCCACCTGGGGACGGTGCCCCTCGAATTCGAACATCGGCATGCCCCGCACCCTATGCGCGGGAGCTGAAGGGGACCATGCCCGCATAGGACGCGACGAAAGGGCCCTTCACCGCGTCACATGCGGTGAAGGGCCCTTTCAGCCCACGGGTCGCTCAGCCGATGGCGGTGTTCAGCAGGAGGTCCACCGCCCGGTCGTTACGCGTGGTCTCCCGGACGATCACCTCGTCGGGCGGGTAGAAGCCGGGGTTCGATCCCCGCGGGTACATCTCGAAGGTGAAGCTCAGGATCTTGTGGGTGCCCCACATCCAGTCGTCGATCGTCCCGTCCGTGATGTACAGGTCGCTCGACTGCTGCGGCGTGTAGCCGTTGGTCGCCGCCAGCTGACGGCCCACCGACTGGAACCGCTGCGCCTCCGCCGCGGTCATGCCGGGGGCGGTGTCGTTGTAGGTGAAGCCGAACGGCCACAGCACGAGCTCCGAATAGGTGTGGAAGTCGATGCTCGCCTTGATCTGCTGGACGCCGCCGATCCTGCGCGAGTTGACGAAGTTGGACACCGCGCGGGTCTCGGGCGCGGAGAACGCCGAGGGGCCGCGGTAGGTCTCGCTGGTCGTCGAACCCGACGAACCGCCGCAGCAGCCCCAGTTGTAGGCCCAGTTGCGGTTGGGGTCAGTGCCGTTGCCCTGCCGGTTCTTGCGCCAGTACTTGTAGCTGCCGCCGGAGATGTCGTACTCCGAGCCGTCCGGGTTGACGTTCGGGATCACGTAGATCTCGACGCTGTCGACGAACCGTTTGATCGCCGGGTCGGAGGCGTAGCCCTGGGTGAACCGGTTCACGATCCGCAGGCACATCTCGGTGGTGAGGTGCTCGCGGGCGTGCTGGTTGCAGGTGAAGAGGACTTCGGGCTCGTTCTCGTCCGTGGCGACGTTGTCGCTGATCTTCATCATGTTCAGCGCGCGGCCCTGGTACGAGTTGCCGACGCTGCTCAGCCGCGCGATCGAGCCGAAGTTCGACTGGGCGTTGCGCAGTTCGGTCGTGACCTCGGCGTAGTTGTGGTAGCCGGAGTCCGACGGCGGGAAGTCGTTGATCGCGTTCGTGCCGGGCTTTTCCGACCGGTCGACGACGCCGCGCTGCTCGACGCGGTAGCCGAGCGAACGGATCTTCGCCGCGTCGCGGGCCTCGCCGATGAACGTGGTCGTGCCGCCCGCGGAACCGAGGACGTCGACACCGAGCCGGGAGATCTGGGTGCGCTGCTGTGCGGTCCCGGTGCCGAAGACCTCGTAGATCTGCACCTGCGCGTCCTCGGCCTGCTGGTCCGCGGTCGCCGGACTCGCGGCGACCGGGATGGTGAACGCCGCGACGGCCGCGATCGCCACGGCCATGCACCGTCTTATGCGCATCGTCGTCTCCTAGCTCTCAGGCAGGGAAGGGGAACCTCACCATGGCCGGAGCAGGAAGGGCGAACAATCCGTAACGGTACGGATCTAATGCGTATTTCTAGCCGTAGTTCGCGAAACAGAGCGCTTCGATGTCCCCACGCAGTGCGGCGAACGGCCGCCGCCGGACGCGCTGCTGGACGATCGCGCCGAGCAGGTAGGACAGTAGCGCCCGCGCCCTGGCCCGCGGGTCTTCGACGTCGAGCGGGGCGAGCAGCTCCGCGAGCAGTTCGGTGATCGACGTCAGCATCACGTCGATGGCCTGAGGATGCTGCGCGCGGCCCGCGGCGATCCAGTATTCGAACCAGAGGAAGGCCGCGTTCGGGCGTCCGGAGAACTCGCCGAGGAAGGCCTCGAGCGCGGCGAAGAGCCGCTCGGACGGGTGATCGTGCTTCGCCGAAATTTTGCGCAAATCGGCGATGAACGTTGTGATGTGCGCCGCCATCGCGCGGTCGATCAGGACGTCGATATCCGCGAAGTAGTAATGAATCGCACTCTTCGTGAGCGGTCCGGCGTCCGCGATCGCGCGGACGGTGCACCCCGCGAGCCCGTCCCTGGCGAGCACGACACGCGCCGCTTCGACGATCTGCTCCTGTTTCTGCAGCTGATTGGGGGAGAGGCGCGCGCTGCGGCCGGGAACGGCGGTCACGAAGTTCCTTACACCAAGTAGTCAGGACAGGAGCCCTGAAGCTTAGGGCAACCGTCCCGGCCGATCACAGCGGGTGAAAAATCTAGGTGGCTAGCCGCCGATCCGTAGCGGACAATGCGCGACATGGTGACCTCAGGGGACAACGGGTTCAGCCCGGCCGCGCGACGGCAGCTGGAGAAGGAACTCGCCGATCTGCGTGCGCAGCGCGACGCGATGGCGCCGCTCGTCGGTGAACAGGAACGAACCGGCGACGCCGCCGATCAGGCGGAGGTGCTCGACCGTGCGGAGGCCGCCGCCTACCTCGACAGGCGCATCGCCGACGTCGCGGCGAAGCTGGAGCACGGCGGCCGGAACAGCAAGGGTCTGCTGCCCGACGGCACCACCGTCACCCTCAGGTTCGCCGACGGCGACGAGGACGAGCTCCACATCGTCACGATCCCCGGCGAGGACGCCGACGCCTCCACGGTCACGTCGGACAGCCCGCTCGGCCTGGCGCTCGTCGGCGCCAAGGAGGGCGACGAGATCACGTACCGGACGCCGCGTGGCGAGACCAGCGCCACCGTCGTCACGCTGAAGCCGCCTGCCTGACTCGTCCGCGCCTGAAGGCCTCCTTCCCTCGGCTGAGCCGAGGGA
>NZ_JBHVKW010000190.1:0-5789 GCF_042797905.1 Amycolatopsis sp. NPDC057786 | reverse complement strand
GGTCGCAACGTTGAAGGTTGCGAAAGTGGCTTTCGCAACGTCCGGTGGGACACTTCACCCGCAGGACTCGTGCGGTGGAGGAAGAGGCGCCGGTACCGAAGGGGTCGGTCTCGTGGCCGATCGGACGACACGCGTGATCCGGCGGACGACACGCGTGACTGGACGGACGACACGCCCACGGCGGGGGCTCCGCCACGAGTCGCCCGCGATCACGCGTGCCATCCCTGCCAGCACGCGAAAACACCATCCGTGCACCCGCGGTAGGCACTCAAGACACGGTTGGCCCTAACCCGAATCGCCACTCACGACCCCCTGCACCCGTCACTTGCAGAACGCGGCGTCCACAGTGGCCATGACCGCCTTGGAACCCTTCTCCGCATCGCCGAAGGTGCCCGGCAGCGCGGTCACCGCGAGCCCGACGATCCGGCCGTCTTCCGTGGCTCCACCACGGGTTTCGAAACCGTGGATATCCCCGCCGTGCCCCCAGTACACGCCGCCGCAGCTGAGCGGATTGCTCATCAGGCCGAGGCCGTATTTCGTGCCGGGGAACAGGGGCGCGTCGACCGTCTTCCGCATTTCGGCCAGCTGCGCGGCGGGCAGCAGCCTGCCTTCGAGCAACACCTTGAAGAATTTGCCGAGGTCACTGGGCGTCGAGATCAGCTGCCCGGCGGCGCCGCCCCAGGACGGGTCCAGCTCGGTCGCGTCGATCACCTTGCCCGTGGCGGCGTTGCCGATGGCGTAACCCTGCGGATGGCGCCCCTGGATGGTCTGGTCGCCGACCTGCGGCCAGTACGTGTGCTTCAGGCCCGCCTTCTTGATCACGCGTTCGGTGATCTGCTCCTGGATCGGGCGTCCGGTCACCTTCTCGATCAGCATGCCCGCCAGCAGATAGCCGGTGTTGCTGTACTCCCATTCGGTGCCGGGCGCGAACTTCGCCGGGTGGCTCAAAGCCGCGGCGAGCAGTTCGTGGTTCGGGACGTACCGGTGCTGCACCTGCTCGAAGTTCTCCAGCCCGAGATATTCGGTGTAGTTCGGCAGCCCGCTGGTGTGCTGAAGCAGATGCCGGACGGTGATCTTGGTGGCGTCGATGCCCTCACCACGCACGATCCCGGGTAGGTACTTCTCGATCGGCGCGTCCAGTTCCACCTTGCCCTCGGCCACCAGTTGCAGGACCGCGACCGCCGTGAACGTCTTCGTGTTGCTGCCCGCCCGGACCGTGCCGTCCCGGGGAACCGGCACCTGGCGATCGATCCGCGAAGATCCCGCGACCAGCGACGTCGCGCGCCTTCCGTCCGCCACGTAGGCGAGCGCGGCCGGGAACTTCTCTTGACGCACCAACGAATCGAGCCCCTTCTGCAGCTCCGGCCCCTTGGCAGGGGCCGCGTCCGCCGCCGTGGTCGACGCGGCGCCCAGCACGCCCGCCACCGTCAAGACCACGACACTCTTGCGCACTGTCATTCGCACTCCTTGCTCGAACGGATCGACACCTACGACTCTGGCCGGATCGGGCGCGAAGATCAGGAGTGCTGTCTGCCGAATCCCGGGTAGCGCTGGCGCTACCCCGCCGAAAATTTTCGGACCAGAATTCGTCCCACCATTGTCGGCGCGGGATGCGGCTGACTAAGGTCAGTTCGGTAAGTGGACTAGACCACCCGAGGCCGGGAGGCGACGATGCCCCTCGACGAACAGCAGACCTGGGCGCTGCTGCGCGAGCTGGACCAACCCGGCCACTGGGAGGTGCCGCACGACTTCGACGGACCGGCCGAACGGGCCCGCTTCGAGCGACTGGCCGAACGACTCTCCCGACGCTTCGGCTGCACCTGCGAAGTCGACCGCGACGTGCAGGACGCCAGCTACCTCGGCAGGATCGCGATTCCGGCGAGCGCGACCTCCGCCGGGGATCTGGTGACCGTCACGGTCAGCAATTTCGGCGGCCTCGTCGCGGTGACATTGGGGAATCCGGGCAGCTACGACGAAGACGAGGAACGGGAGTTCTTCCCGGCGCCGGTCCGAAGACAGGTCGAAGACGAGCTGGAAGCACTCGGCTACCTGCCCGTCTCCGAACACCCGTTGTGGACCAGGTACACCGGGATCAGCGGATTCGACGCCCTCTATCCCCCGGACCGGACACCGTCGTGGTGGGACCGGTTCTTCGAGTATCTCTAGGCGTTGCTCGGCGCGAGCGCGTCGGCGAGTTCCACCGCGTTCGGCACGCTGATGAGCACCTCGTCGAACGAGAGCCCGGCGGCCCCGCGATCGATTTCGATCCGAAGCCCCGGCACACCCCTGCGAACCGACACCAGCTGCCGGCTCCCTGTACCCAGCCCCCAGTAGCCCACCTTCAGCACTCCGCTGATCAGCGCGCCGGCCCGGCCCCCGCGCGTCCGTCGCAAGGGCGCGTCGACCTGCTCGACGACCTTGATCGCCGCCCGCGGCACGACCACTTCGTCGCGCCACACGGCCAGCCGCTCCCAGGCCGAGAACCGCACCCGCACTCCGCCCTCGGTGATGTCCATCGTCGCCATCGTGACCGCCTTCCCTCCATAGCCATCTGATGTAGTTGTTATAGTAAGTGTATAGCAGATATCCTTGCGAGGTGTTGCTGACTCTCGACCTCGACAGCGAGGTGCCGATCTACCAGCAGATCCGCGACCGGATCGTCGAAGCCGTCGCCGACGGCGTGCTGGCCGAGGGCAGCGCCCTGCCCTCCACCCGGCAGCTCGGCGCCGATCTCGGGATCAACTTCCACACCGTCAACAAGGCCTATGACCTGCTGCGGACGCAGGGCTTCATCCGGATCAACCGCAAGACCGGCGCGGTCGTCCGGCGTGACGCGTCCTCCGGTCCGGCGGAAGACGGCTACGCGGACGAATGGCAGGAACGCCTGCGCACCTTGCTCGCCGAAGCCGTCGCTCTGGGCCTGGGGCCACGCGAGGTGACCAGCCGCTGCGAGTCCGTGCTGGACTCCTTCGCCGTGAGCGCCCCGCGATGACCGGACCGCTCTGGCTGAACCTGGCCCTGATCGCGTTCACCGCGGCCACCTTCGCCTCGGCCCCCGCGCTGGCGCGGCCGACCCTTCCCTTCGGCGTCCGGGTCCCGGCCCGGCGCGCCGACGAGCCCGTCATCCTCCTCGCGCGCCGTCGCTACAACCGGGGTATCGCGGCAGGCGCGGTCGTCGCCTGCGCCCTCGTCTTCATCGACGGGCTCGCTCCCGAAGTCGTCCTGGTCGGTCTCGTCGCGACCTATTCGCTGCTCGGCGGCCTGGCAAGCCGTTCGATCGCCGCCGCGAAACGCAAGGAGGGCTGGTACGCCGGGACACGGCAGGCGGTCACCGCCGACACCTCGCTGCGCTCGGATCCGGTCCGTCCACAGTGGATCCTCCTGGCGCCGGCGGTGCTGCTGACCGTCGTCACGGCGGTCATCGGCCTGGCCAAGGGCACGACGGACTTCTCGACGGTCCTCACGCAGATCCTGGTGCTCGTGCTGATCCCGCCCCTGACCATCGCGATCTCCCGGGCCAGGCCCGAGATCGACGCCGCGCAGCCGTCGGCGTCGGCTTCGCGGTACAGGGAGTACCTGCACGGGGTGCTCAGTCTGCTGCTGATCTCCGCGGGCTGTGTCAACGCGACCATGCTCGTCGTTTCGCTCCAGCAGTGGGAGGTCGTCGAGACGACGGTGCCGACGACGATCGTGGGCTACCTGCCCCTCCTCGCCGCCTTCATCGCGTGGATCGTCTTCACCGTGCGGGCAGGCGACGCCGGGCACCGGTTGTCCCCCACCGGCGACGAACCGGAGACCCGGTACGAACAACGCGACGACGACCGCTACTGGCACGCCGCCGGAATGGTCTATCTGAACCGGAACGACCCCGCGCTCCTCGTGCACCGCCGGGTCGGGACCTACTGGACGCTCAATCTCGGGCATCCGATCGCGTGGCTCGTCCTCGCCGCGGTCGCCGTGACCGGAGTGCTCGCCGCGCTCGGCATCGTCACGCTGCCCGAGAAGGGCGCCTGATCACAGGGCGTTACCCTGAGGGGATGACGTCGCAGAAAACCCCTCAAACGATGAAGCCCGCGACAGCGGCGAAGAAGCTGGGTGTATACCTCGAGGCAACCCCGGCGGAGTTCCAGGAGGGTGTCGTCTCCCGCGACGAACTGAACGCGCTGCAGGCCGAGCCGCCCGAGTGGCTGCGGGAACTGCGCCGCAACGGGCCGCACCCGCGTCCGGTCATCGCGGCGAAGCTGGGCGTCTCCATCAGCGGCCTGGCGCGCGGCGGGATCACCGGCGCCCTCACCACGGAGCAGATCGACGCGGTCAAGAACGAGAACCCCGACTGGCTGAAGCGGGAGCGCGAGACTCTGGCCGAGGTCCGCAAGGAGGAGGCGCGCCTCAAGGCCGCCCGCAGCGAAAGCTGACCGCGACGACGGAGGGTGCTGGACCCGCGGATAAAAGCACAGGTCCAGCGCTCCGTCGGTCGCCTCCTGAAAATGGGGCGGGGAACCCAAGAGCGACCTGCCATCATGAGCCCATGGATGTCGCGTGGCCCGGACGGCGTGAGGATGTACTCAACGCACTCAAGGTGCTCGCGGCGGAGCCTCCGGTGCTGGACGGCGCGGGCCGGGACTCTCGATGGCCGGACCTCACGAATGCTGTCCATTGGCTGGTGGACGACACTCCGTGGGATTTGGTGGATCCGGTCACGTCGATCGGGACGATCCTCCGTGACAACCAGGAGAGCGACGTGATTCGCGACGTCGTGGCCGCAGTCGTCGCCGTGTCGGAGCGCCAAGGCTCCATGAGTTCGGATGCAGCCTGGTTCAGTGACAGCGGCTGGAGCGAGGTTCGGCGTCTCGCTACGAAGGCGCTCACCTGCCTCGCACGGTGACCGCCCGGAGCCGCTAGCCGCGACGACGGGGCTTGCCGCGTTTCCCGCCCTGCGGAGCGCGGCGATTCCCGGCCTGTGGCTTCCGGCCGGCGGGCTGGGGGCGTTTGCCCTTCGCCGGGGTCTTCTTCTCCGGCGCCTGCTTTTCCGGGGCCTGCTGCCGCCCGCGCGTGCTGTTGACCGTGCGGCCGCGCACGATCCCGATGAACTGCTCCATCAGGTCGGTGGTCTCGTCGTCGGGCCAGGACAACGCGACGCCGGACTCCGGCGTACCGGAGATCGGACGGTAGGTCAGGTCACGCCGGTGGTGCAGCCGCGCGAGCGACTGCGGGACGACGAGGAGCCCGACACCGGCCGCGACCAGTTCGATGGCGTCCGCCGTGGTGACGGGGCGCTCCAGCGCGGGTTTCCCCGGCGGCGCGGCCCAGTCCAGCGTGTCGTCGAGCGGGTGCAGCACGATTTCGTCGGCGATGTCGTCGACGGAGACCTCGTCCGCGGCGGCGACCAGGTGGTCCTTGGGGACGACCACTACGGTCGTCTCGGTGTAGAGCGGGATCGCGTGCAGGCCCTCGCGATCGATCGGGAGCCTCAGCAGGACGGCATCCACCTCGCGCTCCCGGACCAGCGCGGCGGCCTCGGCCGCGGTCGTCTGGACGAGTTCGAGCGGGACGTCGGGCGACCGCTCGTTCCAGATCCGGACCCACTTCGAGGGCGTCACGCCGGGGACGTACGCGAGTTTGAAGGAGGCGGGTGTGTCCGGGCCGGTCATGGGGGCAAGGTTACCGGGAGTGGTCATCGCCCTCGTGAGCGGCAAGGACGGCTTGGGTTCTAGTGGTCGTCGCAGCATCTGATGTGGAGGTGTTGTGGTGGCTGGGATACGTCGTCGTTGGTTGCCGCGGGATGTTCG
>NZ_JBHVKW010000189.1:0-6012 GCF_042797905.1 Amycolatopsis sp. NPDC057786 | reverse complement strand
ACCGCCCCCCGCGGCCCCCACGCCACGTTCGGCACACGCTCCCGAACGTGGCTTCGCGACGTGTCAGGCGGTGCCGATGCCCACCCCGGTCCAGGAAAGCCCGGCCAGCTCGACGACGTCCCGGTCGAGATGGTTGCGGGTGTCCACGACGACCGGTTTCGTCAGCAGCCCGGCCATCCGCCGCCAGTCGATCGTCCGGAACTCCCGCCATTCGGTGAGCACCACGACCGCCTGCGCGTCCTTGGCGGTCAGGTAGGGGTCGTCGGTGAGGAACATCAGGTCGTCCAGCCTGGTGCGTTCCGCGCTGCCGCCGGGGTCGCAAGCGAGCAGACCGGGGTCGTACCCGGCGAGTTCGGCGCCCCGCGCGGCGAGTTCTTCCGCCACCGCGAGGGCGGGCGAGGACCGCAGATCGTTCGTGTCCGCCTTGAAGACGAGGCCGAGCAGACCGATCCGGACACCGTCCAGGCCGGCGTCCGGCGCGAGTCCGCAGGCGACCGCCACCTTGTCCGCGATCCGGCCAGCCTGCCGGAAATTGGTCCCGATGACCGCTTTGAGCAGATCGAAGTCGACTCCGGCGGCACCGGCCGCCGCCAGCAGCGCGTGGGTGTCCTTCGGCAGGCAGGAGCCGCCCCAGCCGGGGCCTGGCCGGAGGAACGACGTGCCGATCCGCCGGTCGTAACCCATGCCTTCGGCGACGTCGACGATGTTCGCACCGAGCCGTTCGCAGAGTTCGGCGAGCGCGTTGACGTAGGAGAGTTTCGTCGCGAGGAAGCAGTTCGCCGCGTACTTCACCATCTCCGCGCTCGCGGCGTCGGTGATCACGGTCGGCGCGCCGAGCCCGGCATAGAGGGCGGCGACGCGCTCGGCCGCGGCGGGCTTGTCGGAACCGACCACGATCCGGTCGGGGTTCAGGAAGTCCTCGACGGCACTTCCCTCGCGGAGAAACTCGGGATTGGACACCACCCCGATGTTCTCCCGGTCGAGCAGGTCCGAGATCCGGGCGGCGGTGCCGACCGGAACGGTGGATTTCTCGACCAGGACACAACCGGGCGGCAGCAGATCCCTGATCTCCGCCACCACGGACTCCACGATCGCGAGGTCGGCCTCGCCGTCGGCGGCCATCGGGGTCGGCACGCAGAGGAACACCACCTCCGCGTCCGTCACCGCGGCGGCCGCGCCGAGGACGAACCGAAGTCGTCCCGCGGCCAGCCCGGTCGTGACGCGTTCCGCCAGGCCGGGTTCGAGCAGGGTCGTCTCGCCACGTTCGAGCATCTCGAGTTTCGCCGGATCCACGTCGGCGCAGGCCACCCGATGCCCGAGGGCGGCGAGGCACGCCGCCGCGGTCAATCCGACGTAACCGGCGCCGATGACGGCTATCCGATAAGAATGCATTTCGCCACCAAGGTAGTCACGGATTCCTGGGCGGCGGCCAAAAGGGGGAGAAGCGGTTTCAGCAACGACACAAAGGCCGGATCAAGTAAGCAAAGGCCATCCCCAGGACGTTTTCCGAAGTTAACCGTGCCCCATTCACCGGGTAACCCCTAGCCGCCCCCTAGCGACCCCAAGCTGGTCCAGCCACCGTGAGGGGGTTGTAGAACAACGTCCACCCATTACTCCAAATGATATCCACCTGAAGCATGACGTCGAAAACGATCAAGTTGGGTAAGGTCAAATCCGGCATCTTGATAAGAAAAGGATCCGTCAATGCGAGAGTCCATTACCGACCGCGACGTCGGCTTGATGAGGATACTTGACCCACTGCAGCCCGCGGCGTTCCGGCTGGCCTTTTTTCCTCATCCGGTCGGCACGCCGGACCCCCTGTGGCGGCTGACCCAGCTGCTGCTGCCGTCGGTCGAAGTACTGACGATCCAGTATCCCGGCAGCGTGCGACAGGGGACGCACGGCTACATCGGGAACGTCGTCGAGCTGGTGCACGACAGCACCGAGCTGCTGCGCGACTGGACGGATCTGCCGCTGGCCCTGTTCGGGCACCGCGGGGGCGGTGAGTTCACCCTCCAGACGGCGGCGAGGCTGGAACAGGAGACCCAGATCCGGCCGTTGTGCACGTTCGTGGCCGACTGGGGCAGTTCGCCCAAATTCGAGACGGTCAAGCTGAACTCGCCGGTCGTCGCGCTGGCAGGCGGGAACGACGCGGCGGAACTGCCCCGCTGGCGCGAATGCACGACCAGCCGGTTCGACCTCGAGGTCTGGCCGGGCGGCGGGAAGTTCCTGGACACCCATTGCGAGGACATCGCGAACCTGATCCACGATCGCCTGGTCTCGGCGTCGATCGAATGAACGCCCCCACCGGCACCTCGTTGTACCCGGTGAACCTGATCGGGGAAACTGTCCCTGTGACCGAAGTAACCGAAACCCGGGTGATCGTCGCCGACGATCAGGCCGCGGTCCGCGAAGGACTCGTCCTCCTGCTGGGCACGATGCCGGGGATCGACGTGGTCGGCGAGGCAGGCGACGGCGATGAGGCCATCCGTCTCGTCGCCGAACACCGTCCCGACGTCGTGCTGATGGACCTCAACATGCCCGGCACCGACGGCATCGAAGCGACCCGCCACATCCGGCGCGAGCACCAGGACACCCAGGTCGTCGTCCTCACCACGTACGCCACCGACGAACTCGCGCTCGAAGCTCTCGATTCGGGGGCCCTCGGGTACCTCACCAAATCGGCGTCCAAGGATGCGATCGCCCGTGCCATCGCCGCGGCGGCCGCCGGACAGGCCGTCCTCGACCCCGACGTCCAGCGGAGCCTGGTCCGCGCCGCCACCCGGAGCCAGCCCGCGACGCAGCCGCCCGCCGACGGCTTGACGGCGCGGGAGATCGACGTGCTCAAGCTCATCGCCGCCGGGCACGGCAACCGGGAGATCTCGAAGCGGCTGTTCATCAGCGGGACGACGGTCAAGACCCATATCAACCGCATCTTCGCCAAAACGGCCAGCAAGGACCGCGTCGAAGCGATCGCCTACGCCAAACGCCACCACTACGTGGACTGACCGACCGGCGAGTTCTCGTTCGAAAGTCTCGCGAAGCCAGGTGAAACGCCGTGTGGAGGGCGGACCTGGAACGGTCTCGCCCTCCACACGGTGATACAGCCGGTCATCGCAGCACCGCCGGTTCACCCCCGCCGACCTCGCCGGGTTCGGGCTTCGGGGTGCGCAGGGTGGCCATGGCCAGGAAGCCACCGGCGACCGCGATCCCCGCGGCCCCGAGGAACGCCGCCGAGTATCCGCCGGTCAGCGCGACCGGGTCGCCGATCCGTCCCGCGCCGAACGACACCCCGACCGCGGTCATCGCGGCCAGGCCGAGCGCCGAACCGATCTGGTACGAGGTGTTCACGATCCCCGACGCCAGCCCGCCTTCCTCCGGCTTCGCGCTGGAGATCGCGGTGCCCAGCGACGGGATGAACGCCAGCGCCTGACCGAGCGCCGCGACCAGCGACGCGGGCAGGACGTCGACCAGGAAATTACCCGTCGGGCTGACGAACGACAGCCACACCAGCCCCGCGGCGAGTGCCCACAGACCACCGATGACCATCTTCTTCGGCCCGAACCGGCCGATCAGCCGGGGCGCGACCGCGACCATCAGCACGACGATCAGCACGGTCATCGGCAGCAGTGCCGCACCGCTGGCGAACGCCCCGTATCCCAGCACCTGCTGGAGGTACAGGTTCAGGAAGTACCACATCGGGATCCATGCCGCGCCGAGCAGGAACTGCGCGAGGTTCGCGCCGCCGAGATTCGGCGTCCGGAAGATCCCCAGCCGCACCAACGGAACCTTGCGCGACCGCTGGATCGCCACGAACACCGCGAGCAGCGCGACGCCACCCACCAGCGCACCCCAGGTGCCCGCCGAGTCCCAGCCCGCCTCCGGCGCCCGGACGACACCGAACACGGTCAGCCCGAGGCCCGCGGTCGCCGCGATGGCGCCGGCGACGTCGACCGAACCACGCCGAGCGGGGGCGGACGGCATCAGCTTGCCCGTCGCCACGATCGCGACCAGCGAAATCGGGACGTAGAGCCAGAAGATCCACGGCCACGACAGCCACTCGGTGATCACGCCGCCGAGGAACACCCCCGCGGTACCACCCGCCGGGGCGGCCGCACCGTAGAGCGCGAGCGCCTTGGTCAGTTCACGCGGCCGCGCGCCGAACAGCATCATCAGCAGGGTCAGCGCGGACGGCGCGATCAGCGCGGCACCGGCGCCTTGGAGGACCCGGCCGAGGAGTTCCACCCACGCGGTACCCGCGACCGCGGCGACCACGGAACCACCGAGGGTGACGACCCAGCCCGCGGTGAACATCTTCCGCGCGCCGAACAGATCCGAGAGACGTCCGCCGAGCAGCAGCAGCCCGGCCAACGCGATTACGTAGGCGTTGAACACCCATGACAGGTCACCCGGGGAGAACCCGAGGTCCTGCTGCATAGCGGGTAGAGCGACACCGATGATCGAGGTGTCCATGATGACCATGAACTGGGCCAACGCGATGAGTCCCAGTGCCCACCACCGTCGTGGGTCCGGGGTTGTCTCCGCCATGACTACCGTCCTTTCGAGTTCCATTACCCCTAGGGGGTATTGCGGACCTGAACGTAGACCGGTTCACGACGGCGCGCAAGTACCCTTAGGGGGTATTGGTGTCACCAACGTCACAGCTGCCGTTTCACGGCTAAACCCGTTGCCAGGCAAAGATTCATCACGTAGAACATCGACAACCCCAAAGGCGTTCGCCAGAGGGAAGCCAGACCCCCATTGGCACCATGGGGTCATCGATGCTGGACAGGTACCCCCTACGGGTATAAAGTTCCCGTGACCGACCATCAGTACGAGGAGGAGCCGTGCAGCGTCTTCAGTCGCTCGATCCGGCCGACGCGCCGGCGAAGTCCGCCGAGCTGCTCGGCGACATCGTCGAACGGCGTGGCTCGGCAGGTCCGATGGTGTCCGCGATGGCCAACTCCCCCGCGCTCCTTCAGGGCTATCTCGACTTCTCGCGGGCCATGAAGCGGGTCAAGCTTCCCAGGGCACTCAGCGAGAAGATCTCGCTCGCCCTGCAGGAGTGGATCGGTTGCGCGCTGTGCCTGCAGGCGCACACACGAGCCGCGCGGGCCGCCGGGCTCAGCGAGAACGACATCGCGCTGGCCCGGCAGGGCACCTCCACCGATCGACGTGAGGCCACGCTGATCGCGTATGCCGTGCGGGTCCTCGCCGAACCGTCTTCGCTCGGCGACGAGGACGTCGCGGAGCTGCGGGAGCACGGCTGGAGCGATCGGATCATCGCCGACACGGTGGGGCTGGTGTCACTCAACCTGCTCACCGGTTCGTTCAATCTCGTCGCAGGACTCGAACCCGCGCCTGCCGAGCAGTCCACAAAGGAGAAACACGACCATGTCGGTTGAGCACGACCACTCGCACCACGAACACCAGCACCACGGTGACCACGGTGGACAGGCGGGGCACGGCGGCCACGAACACCACCAGCCGGGCAAGGTCTCCTGGGGCATGGCGGCGTCGGCCACCCTGCACTGCCTCACCGGCTGCGCCATCGGTGAGGTGCTCGGCATGGTGATCGGCACCGCGCTGGGCTGGGGCAACGTCGCGACCATCGTGCTCGCCGTCGCGCTGGCGTTCGTCTTCGGTTACGCGCTGACGATGCGCGGCGTCCTGCGCGCGGGCGTCGGCTTCAAACAGGCCCTCAAGGTCGCCCTCGCCGCGGACACCGTGTCGATCCTCGTCATGGAGATCGTCGACAACGGGGTCATGATCGCCGTTCCCGGCGCGATGGAAGCCGGACTCGCCAGCTGGCTTTTCTGGGGCGCGCTCGCCTTCGCGCTGTTCGTCGCCTTCCTGCTCACGACGCCGGTGAACAAGTGGCTCATCGGCCGCGGTTCCGGACACGCGGTGGTGCACGCCTACCACCACTGAAGTGTCCACAAGGGAGACCACGTACCGCGGTACGTGGTCTCCCTCGATTCTGGGCCACCCCTTGTGCTTCCGCACGAGGGG
>NZ_JBHVKW010000188.1:0-6123 GCF_042797905.1 Amycolatopsis sp. NPDC057786 | reverse complement strand
TGGTGAGCGCGGGTTGGCAAGGGTGCTGAAGGGCGCTTTCCCCGCATGCCGTGCGGGGAAAGCGCCCTTCACCGCGTCACATGCGGGGAAAGGCCCCTTCAGCCCCGGCCGGATACGGGTGCCGCCGCGGGGCTGCTCCCGTCACTTCTGTTCGCCGAGGAGTATCTGTTCGAGCAGCAGGTCCACGTCCCGGGCGGACTCGGCTTCGCCTATCCGGTGGAACGTCTCGGCGGCACGGAGCGCGCGGCGGGCGGCTTCCCGTACCCGGCCCGCGGCGCTGAGCACGTGGGCGGCGACGTGGTCGAGCTGGGCGGCGAGATGCTCCCTCACGGGCGCGGTTTCGGTTTCCACGGCGTGCACGGCGGTTTCCGCGGCGTCGAGCGCGGTCAGCGCCGCATCGAGGTCGCCGGACCGCAGCCGGGAAAGCGTGGCGGCGTTGCGGCAGGTGGCGGCCACGTAGCCGCCGCCGATCGCCGAGGCCGCGTCGGCGGCCTTCGCGTAGAAGTCGGCGGCGTTCGCCCCGTAGCCGAGCAGGTCGAGTTGCTCGGCGGCGGCCATGCTCACCGAGATGTAGGAATGCCCGGTGTCGCCCGAGTCCTGGAGTATCTCGGCGAGGACGGCGTATTCGTCGAAAGCGCGTGAGGATTCGCCGAGGGCGCGGTAACTGTCGGCGTACATCCATCGGCAGCGGTGAGCCCAGTCCGGTGACGCGGTGAGCAGGGCGATGGTGCGCGGAGCGACGTCGAGCACGTCGTCGTAGCGGCCGGCGCCGTGCAGCGCGGTGACCAGGACGTACCAATGCTCCGCGGTGTCCTTGCCTTTCGACGCGGCGACACCGAGGGACGCGTAGGCGTCGTCGACGGCTTCGGCGAACCGGCCGGTGCCGATCAGCGACAGCGCCCGGAGGTGGCGGAGATGTCCGCGCAACCGTTCCGGTCCGCCCACGGGCAGCGTCGACAGCATGTGCTCGACGAAGATGTCCAACTCGTCGAGCGCGCCTGTGCGCTCGTAGGCGATCCGGACCTGTTCGACGGCCTCGACGGCCTTCTCGCCCACGTTTCCGACGATGAAGGCGTCCGTCGCCGCCCGCGCGAGGTCCAGTGTGGCCACCGGATCCTCGCCGTCACCGTTGCGCAGCGACGCTTCCAAACACAGAAGGGTGCCGTGGAGCAAGGGATCGCCCGCTTCGCGAGCCCGCACCGCTCCTCGTCGCAAGGCCTCATACGCCTCGGAAGTGCGGCCCTGCCCGGAAAGCACGTGCGCCAGCCAGTATTCGCCCCAGCAGGCGGCGCGATCGTCCGTCCCGGCGCGCAACCGCGCCGCGGCCACCGTCGTCAGCGCGACCCCGGTCTCGGCCTGATCGTCGAAGACGAGCCAGAGCCCGAGCCAGCATTGGTTGAGCAGGAACCGGATTTCGTCGTTCTGGCGCCGGAATCCGGCCGCGGCGTCGCGCAGCCGTTCCTCGGTGTCGTCGCCCTGAAAGAAGATCGCGCGCAGTTCGGTCAGCCGCGGGACGATCTCGTCCGGGACGGTTTCGATCGCGGAGAGACAGGCTCGCGCCTCCTCCGGCTCGCATCGGTGATTGTGGATCTCCGCGCGGATGACGAGTTCCTCCGCGGACAATCCCGGCGGGGGCGCGATCGGGACACGGGGGAGCGCGGAAGGCAGGAGCGGTACGAATTCCGCGACCGGGTTCGCGGCCATTTTCCGTTCGGCGTACGCGGTGAAGTAGCCGTTGCGGTCGCGTTCGTCGAGTTCTTCGGCTTCGACGAGTGCCGCCGCCCGCATTCGCTGGTGCAGCCTGTCGAGGGGAACGCCGTCGTACGGTCCGTTGAGAACGAACGGGATCTCGCCGTATCCGGTTTCCGTCAACCGGCGGGTGAGCAGCGCGGCCGAAGTGAAGAACTCCAGCCTGTCGACGGCGTCCGCATGGTCGCCCACACCGTCCAAAAGCGACAGAAGATCGACACCGGTGTGCTCGTTGCCGGTGAGGGCGCAGAACTCCAGGCGCAGCGCGTGATCGCCGTAGCGGAGCGGATCCCCGGCGGACGCCCTGGTCACCCATCGGTACGTCGACGCGGCCTCGGCGTACTTGCCGGCGGCCGCCAGTGGCACCAAGGTCCGGCAGAGCCGGGTGATCTCGGCCCCGCCGGAGCCGTCCGCGCGGCGTGGTTCCACTTCCATGGTCCTGCCCCCAGAACAATGACGTCGACGCCGGATCTTAACTCCCGGCGCCGCGTCATGGTCCTGCTTTCGGGTGGTTCAGGGGACGCGTACGGCGGCGATTTGCGTCGCTTGCCCGATCAACCTGTTCTTTTCGTCCCAGAGTTCGGCGACCTCGTCCATCCGGTCGCCGCCGATCTCGCCCGCGCGCATCCGCACCCGTACCGGGCCCGGCGCCGGGAGCCCGCGCAGGTACGCGGTGAACTGGACGGTCGGCGCCCAGCCCGCGATGCCGAGGTCGTAGGAGATCGGCGGCACCGGGTCGAGCGCCACGAGCAGGCTCACCGGATCCCAGTCGGTCCCGTCGGTGAGCCGCAGCCAGGACGAGATGACACCTTTCCGGGACGGCTGTCCCACCGCGAATCCCGCCGAGGCCGGGTCGATCCGCTGCTCGACGACGTCCATCAGGCCGATGCGGAATCCGCCGCCGTCGGCCGGTACGGGCAGGCAGTCCTGCTCCGGCGGGATCGCGACCGGGTCCACTCCGGACCACCACGCGTCACCGTCGGTCAGGACGCCCTGCGTGATCAGGGCTTCGGTGCAGGGCTTGCCGTGCTGGCTCAGCCGCGCGCGCAACTGGGTGAGGCCGCGGCCTTCGCGCAGCACCTCGACCTCTACGACGGCCGGACCGGGCTCCGGGGCCACCGAGAACGAGCCGCTGATCGCGGTCAGATGCGGATGCGAGGAGACCTCGGCGGCGGCCCTGGCGAGCACGGCGAGCAGATAACCGCCGTGCAGCTTCGTCCCGATCGTCCACTGTGGATCGAGTTCGGTCTCGAACACCGGGTGCTCGCCCCTGCGGACGAGGGCGGTCGCGGTCTGGAAAGGCGCCATGGCTCATGAGCTGACACCGTCAAGTTGACGGTGTCAAGTCAATGCTGGCAGCATCACGGCATGGGCGCGAAGCGGACGAAGGCGCGGCCGGGTGAAGGGGAGAAGCTGCGGGGCGAGATCCTGTGCGCCGCCGACGCCCTGCTCGGCGAGGCGGGGACCGACGAGGCGCTGACGTTGCGTGCCGTCGCGCGCCGGACCGGCGTCTCCACGCCGTCGGTCTACGCGCATTTCCCGAGCCGCGACGCCTTGCTGGAGGCGGTCTGCCTGCGGGTGTGGGACGAACTCGCGCACCGGATGCGTGAACACGCCGTCGAGGTCGCCGATCCGATGCGCGCGCTCAGCCGGTGCGCGCGGGTGTACGCGCGATTCGCGCTCGACCATCCCGTGCAGTACCGGGTGCTCCTGATGCGTCCCTCCGCCGGCTCGTCGCCCGGCGCGGTCACCTGTTTCCGGTATCTCGCCGACGCGACGGCCACGTGCGTGCGGGCCGGGATCCTGCGCGGTGAACCGGAAGTCCTCGCGATGGGCCTCTGGTCGGCGATGCACGGCTGCGTGAGCCTGCTGATCACCCAGCCGGGTTTCGGCTGGCCGGAGGAACCCGAGGCGCTGATCGACACCGTCATCCGGATGGCCGGTCTCGGCACGGCGCTCGCCTGCCGTGTCCCGCGGGACGCCGTTCCGCCGAGTGCCGTACTGGCCGAGGACCTCGACGGCCTGGCGGCGGGCTGGGCGGTGCGGGCCGGGCGGACTGGATAGGCTCTGCGCATGTCCGAGACCCCGACCGCCGCCGAGCGGCTCCAGGTGCTCGAGGCCATCACCGACACGTCCTTGGGGAAACTCGGTCAGGACAAGGTGATGGCCACGCTCCTCGCGCGCGTCCGCGAAGTCCTCGGGGTCGAAACGGCCACGGTGCTCCGGCTCGACTCGACGGCGCAGCAGTTGCAGGCCATCGCCGCCTCCGGGATCGAGGAGGAGGTCTACCAGGACGTCCGGATCCCGGTGGGCGCCGGTTTCGCGGGACGGGTGGCCGAGCAGCGGCGGCCGGTGATCATCGACCATGTGGACGAGACCACGGTGGTGAACGCGCTCCTGTGGGAACGGGGACTGCGCACGCTGCTCGGTGTGCCGATGCTGGTCGAAGACGAGCTGGTCGGTGTCCTGCACGTCGGGTCGGTGACGGCGCGGGAGTTCACCGAGACCGACGTCGAACTGCTGCGACTGGTGGCCGCGCGGCTCGCGCTGGAGGTGCAGATCGACATCGCCGCCAGCGATCGCGCGGCCGCGGCGGCGCTCCAGCGGAGCCTGGTGCCCGCGCGGCTGCCCGCCATTCCCGGGATGAAGTTCGCCGCCCGGTACGTGCCGGGGACCGAGCCCGGCGTCGGCGGTGACTGGTACGACCTGTTCCCGTTGCCGGACGGCAGCCTCGGCATCGTGATGGGAGATGTCGCCGGGCACGGCCTCAACGCCGCGGTGATCATGGGGCGGCTGCGCAGCGCGCTTCGCGCTTACGCACTCGAATCGGACGACCCGGCGGAGGTACTGTCCAAATTGGACCGGAAGGTCCAGCATTTCGAGCCGGGAGCGCTGGCCACCGTCGTATACGGGTCGGTGTCGGCTTCGCGGGACAGGGTGACGATCTCGCTGGCCGGGCATCTGCCTCCGGTGCTCGCGGCGCCCGGCGGCCCTTCGGTGTTCGTCGAGGCCCCGGTCGACCCGCCCATCGGTGTCACCGGGCCGCGGCGACGAAGAGCGGGGATCGAACTGCCGCCCGGCGGCGTGCTCGCCTTCTACACCGACGGTCTCGTGGAGCGCCGGGACCAGTTGATCGACGTCGGCTTGCAACGGCTCGCCGGTGTGGTCACTGCCGACCCGCCTTCGGTGGTGTGCGCGCGGGTGATGGCCGCGCTCGTCGGCACCACGCCGGCGCAGGACGACATCGCCCTCCTCGTGGCCCGCCGCGAACGGAACTGAGTCACCGGACCGGGTGGTTGGCGCGGAGGTTCACGGCCGCGAGTTCGACGGTCCTCGCGATCCGCCGCTCCCGGGTTTCCGGCTTCTTCGCCGTCAGGATCCATTCCAGGATCAGCCTTTTCGACGACGGCGGGAACTTCTCGAAATGAGTGCGAGCGGCCTCGTCGGCGTCGAGCCGGGCACGCAGGTCCTCGGGAACGCCGTCGCCGTCCGGCACGATTTGCCAGCGGCCCTTCTCCTTGGCGAGATCGATCATCGCCTGCCCGCGTTCGGTCATCAGCCCCTCGGCGATCAGGCGGGCGGCCCGCTCACGGTTGACCCGGCTCCACGAACTCCGGGGGTTGCGCGGGGTGAACCGCAGCCGGGAGCTCGTGGCGTCGTTCTTGCGGTGCAGCCCGTCGATCCAGCCGAAGCACAGGGCCTGCTCCATCGCCTCTTCGATGCGGACGCTGGGAACGCCGCTGTCCTTGTGCCGGATGACCAGCCAGACCTCCTTCGCGGTCCCGGCGTGCTCGGCCAGCCAGGCGCGCCACTCGGCGGATGAGGCGGCGGTGAAGGTGGTCTCGTCCATGGCCGGGTTCCTTCCGTCGTAACGTCTGTGACCATCATCGGAAGCAAAGTGCTCACCGAGTGAGCGCTTTTCGAAGGGAGGTGGCCCCGGATGGAGATCTGGGTGAACCCGGCGTGCTCCAAATGCCGGTCCGCGGTGTCGATGCTGGACGAGGCGGGAGCCGAGTACACCGTGCGGAAGTACCTCGAAGAGCCGCCGACGGCGAAGGAACTGAAGGCCGTCCTCAAGCGGCTCGGGTTGGAGCCGTGGGACATCACCCGCACCGCAGAGCCGATCGCGAAGGAACTCGCGCTGAAGACGTGGGGCCGCACGCCCGCCGACCGCGATCGGTGGATCGAGGCGCTGGCCAGCCACCCGAAGCTGATCCAGCGGCCGATCATCACCGCCGACGACGGCACGACCGTGGTGGGGCGGACCCCGGAGGCCGTGCGGTCGGTGCTGCCAGGCTGACGGCGCCGGAAGTGGTCGCGGTCGTGTGTGGGGTGTCGTGAAGGGCCCCTTTGAGACGATGAACGTCTCAAAGG
>NZ_JBHVKW010000187.1:0-6422 GCF_042797905.1 Amycolatopsis sp. NPDC057786 | reverse complement strand
GGTGAGTGGTAAGGACGGTTAGAACCGGCCTTACCACTCACGAGAGGCGGCCCGATACCCGCGAATGTCCTGTTTTGTCAGCGATTTCGCGACCAATGACGGGGTCCGGGGCTTGCCCCGGGCGGGTCCGGGGTCGCACCCCGGAAAGACACTGCGTCAGTGACCCATTGGTCGTAGCGGTAAGCACCCATTTGAGTCAGTGACCCGGCACTCTGCGCGTTAGTGGTCCGGAATTGATTACACTCCGTCCGGAATTGCGGACACTTTGCGGTCGTATTGGCCGTCGTGTAGCGCGATCGTAACCTCGCGTGCTTAAGTGCGGGCTGAGTTCCCGCTAGTGTCGGCGGGCACACCGATCGTCCGTGGAGCTCGACTTTCCGACCGACCGGACGGTGCCTAAACACCGAAAATCTCCTCAAGGGGTGCCAGATGCAGCAACTGCGGGTGACCCGAGCACGCCGTGTGGCCCTGATCGGGCTTGCCGGCGCACTCGCGGTCTCCATTTCCGCCTGTGCCGAATCGAAGCGTGAAGAAGGCGCAGGGGGTGGCTCGGGAGGCACGATGGTCTTCGGTGCCGCCGGTAACCCGAAGACGTTCGACCCGCTCTTCAACGACGACGGTGAAACCTTCCGCATCATCCGCCAGATGATGGACACGCTGATCATGAACAAGCCGGGGACCGCGGACCTCGAGCCCGGTCTGGCGGAGAAGTGGGAAGGCAGCAACG
Source organism: Amycolatopsis sp. NPDC057786 (assembly GCF_042797905.1). Classification (NCBI taxonomy): domain Bacteria; kingdom Bacillati; phylum Actinomycetota; class Actinomycetes; order Pseudonocardiales; family Pseudonocardiaceae; genus Amycolatopsis; species Amycolatopsis sp. NPDC057786. The sequence continues at coordinate 5,695 of NZ_JBHVKW010000187.1, read as the reverse complement.
AAGGCAAGACCTGGACGTTCACCCTGAAGAAGGGGGTGAAGTTCCACGACGGCACCCCGTTCAACGCGGAAGCGGTCTGCTTCAACTTCAACCGCATGTACAACATGAAGGGCGCCGCCGCCCAGAGTCAGATGATCTACTACGGCGACGTCTTCGAGGGCTTCGCCAAGAACGAGGGCGACGCTTCCGGCGACCCCGTGTTCAAGGACTGCCAGGTCAAGGACGAGTCCACCGCCGTCCTCAACCTGAACAAGGCCAAGGGCGCCTTCCCGGCGGCCTTCACGCTGCCGTCGTTCTCGATCCAGAGCCCGGACGCGCTGAAGAAGTACAACGCCGACGCCGTCACCCAGAGCGGTGACTCGTTCTCCTACCCGGAGTACGCGCTGAAGCACCCCACCGGCACCGGCCCGTTCAAGTTCGAGAGCTGGGACCAGGCCAAGGGTGAGATCACGCTGGTCAAGGCCACCGACTCGCCGACCCAGACGGCCAAGCTCGACAAGCTGGTCTTCAAGGTCATCCCGGACGAGAACGCCCGCAAGCAGGCGCTCAAGGCCGGCGACATCCAGGGCTACGACTACCCGTCGCCCGCGGACTACGGCCTGCTGCGCAACGACGGCGAGCAGGTGCTCATCCGCCCGTCGTTCAACATCCTGTACCTGGGCATCAACCAGAAGAACAACCCGAAGCTGAAGGACCCCAAGGTCCGCCAGGCGCTGGCCTACGGTCTCAACCGTGAGCAGTTCGTGAAGTCGAAGCTCCCCGAGGGCGCCGAGACCGCGACCCAGTTCGTGCCGAAGGCGATCGACGGCTACAACGAGAACGTCACCAAGTACGAATACAACCTTCAGAAGGCGAAAGACCTGCTGAAGGAAGCCGGCGCCGAGGGCATGACGCTGAAGTTCTACTACCCGACCGAGGTCACCCGGCCGTACATGCCGAACCCGGCCGACATCTTCACCTCGCTGTCCGAGGACATGAAGGCCATGGGCATCAAGGTCGAGCCGGTCGCCAAGCCGTGGAACGGTGGCTACAAGGACGACGTCCAGAAGGCCGGCAAGCACGACGTGCACCTGCTCGGCTGGACCGGTGACTACAACGACGCCGGTAACTTCGTCGGCACCTTCTTCGGCCGCGAGAAGCCGGAGTTCGGCTTCAGCAACCCGGAGCTGTTCTCGGCCATCTCGGCCGCGGACGCCGCGCCCGCCGGTGAGGCGCACACCAAGGCGTACCAGGAAGTGAACCAGAAGATCATGGAATACCTGCCCGCCATCCCGATCTCCTACGGCCCCCCGGCGATCGTCGTGGGCCCGAAGGTGAAGGGCCTGGTGGCCAGCCCGCTGACCGACGAGCGTTTCTACACCGTCACGGTCAACTGATCCACCACCACTAGTGGCTCAGGGGGTGGGCGCTACCGCGCTCACCCCCTGAAGTCCATTCCCGGGCTGGCAACAAAGGAACGCACGTGCTCCGTTTTCTCGTGCGTCGGCTGCTACAAGCGATACCGACGCTCTTGATCCTGTCCATTTTGATCTTCGCCTGGCTCCGGTCCCTGCCCGGTGGCCCCGCCGGCGCCCTCCTCGGCGACAAGGCGACTCCGGAGAAGATCGCCGACCTGAACAAGCTTCTCGGCCTCGACGATCCGATTTTCGTCCAGTACTTCAAGTTCCTCGGCCGGGCGATCACCGGCGATTTCGGCAACTCGCTGGTCTCCGCCCAGCCGGTCATGTCGGAGATCGGGAACTTCCTCCCCGCCACGATCGAGCTCGGCTTCTGCGCGATGCTCATCGCGGTGGGCCTCGGCATCCCGTTCGGCTACCTGTCCGCCCGCTTCCGCGGCGGGGCCGTCGACAACGTCATCATCGTGCTCAGCCTGGTCGGTGTCGCCGTCCCGGTGTTCTTCCTCGGCTACATGATGCAGGACCTGCTGGCCGCCCCGCTGGGACTTCCCTCGCAGGGCCGTCAGATGGCGGGTCTCGACGCCACCACCGTCACCGGGTTCGCCGTCCTCGACGGCATCATCACCCAGGAGTGGGACGCCGCCTGGGACGCGATCACCCACCTGATCCTCCCGGCGTTCGCGCTGGCCACGATCCCGCTCGCGGTCATCGTCCGGATCACCAGGGCCTCGGTGCTGGACGTGCTGAACGAGGACTTCATCCGCACGGCCAACTCGAAGGGCCTGACCCAGCCGATCGTGCGGCGCCGTCACGTGCTCCGCAACGGTCTGCTGCCGGTGGTCACCGTCATCGGTCTCCAGACCGGCGCGCTGCTCGGTGGCGCCGTGCTGACCGAGCGGGTGTTCAACTTCCGCGGCCTCGGCTTCCTGCTCGCCGAAGGCATCGAGCGGCGTGACTACCCGCGTCTCCAGGCGCTGCTGCTGTTCGGCGCGCTGGTCTACGTGCTGGTGAACATGCTGGTCGATATCTCGTACGGGCTCATCGACCCGAGGGTGCGTGTCCGATGAACACCTTGCTGAACAAGAAGAAGGAGCCGATCGACAAGCTCGCGGCTTCGTCGGCGAAGGGCCACAGCCTCGGTGGCGAGGCGCTGCGCCGGATGATGCGGAGCCCGGTGGCCATCACCGGCGCCGTGATCACCGGCCTGTTCCTGCTGGTGGCGATCTTCGCGCCGCTGCTGGCGCCGAAGGATCCCTACGAGCGGTATCTGCAGAGCCAGGTCATCCTCGGCCAGGGCATCATCCCGGGCGCTCAGCCCGGATTCCCGCTCGGTGTCGACGACTTCGGCCGCGACTACCTTTCGCGGCTGCTGGTCGGCGCGCAGAACACGCTGCTGGTCGGTGTGCTCGCGACGATCATCGGCGTCGTGGTCGGCATGATCATCGGTGGCCTCGCCGGCGCCTTCGGCGGCTGGGTCGACACCGTGCTGATGCGGCTCGTCGACGTCATGCTGTCCGTGCCGTCGCTGCTGCTGGCGATCTCGGTGGCCGCGCTGTTCCAGAAGCCGAGCCAGTGGACGGTGATCGTCGCGGTTTCGATGGTCAGCGTGCCGATCTTCGCGCGGTTGCTGCGCGGTTCGATGCTCGCGCAGAGAAACAGCGACCATGTGCTCGCGGCGACGTCTCTCGGCGTCAAACGCGGGGCGATCGTGTTGCGGCATATGCTGCCCAACTCGCTCGGCCCGGTCATCGTGCAGGCCACGCTGACCCTGGCGACCGCGATCCTCGAGGCGGCGGCGCTGTCGTTCCTCGGTCTCGGCGACCCGGACCCGAACCGGGCGGAATGGGGCATCATGCTGAGCCGCAGTGCTCGGCAGTTCCTCGACATCCGCCCCGAGCTGGCGTACTACCCGGCGATCGCGATCATCATCGTCGCGCTCGGGTTCACGCTGCTCGGCGAGTCCCTGCGGGAAGCCCTCGATCCGAAGAACAGGCGGTGATTTCTGATGGCACTCCTCGAAGTACGTGACCTCAAGGTCGTTTTCCAGCGACGCGGCGAGAAGCCGTTCACCGCGGTGAACGAGGTCAGTTTCGATGTCGAACCCGGCCAGACGGTCGGTCTCGTCGGCGAGTCCGGATGCGGCAAGTCCGTGACCTCGCTGGCGATCATGCGGCTGCTCGCGAAACGCGGCAACCACGTCAGCGGTTCGGTGTCGTTCGAAGGCACCGATCTGCTCAGCCTGTCGGACAAGGAAATGCGGGACCGCCGCGGCCGTGACCTCGGCATGGTGTTCCAGGATCCGCTGTCCTCGCTGAACCCGGTCATCCCGATCGGGCTTCAGATCACCGAGGTGCTGGAGCGGCATCGCGGGATGTCGCGCAAGGTGGCGTCGGTGGAGGCGGCGGAACTGCTGGACAAGGTCGGCATCCCCGACCCGGCCCGGCGGCTCACCGAGTACCCGCACCAGCTTTCGGGCGGGATGCGGCAGCGCGCGCTGATCGCGATCGCGCTCGCGTGCCGTCCCCGGCTGCTCATCGCCGACGAGCCGACCACCGCGCTCGACGTGACGATCCAGGCGCAGATCCTCGCGCTCCTGCGGGAACTGGTGCAGGACACCGGGACCGCGCTGATCATGATCACGCACGACCTCGGTGTCGTCGCCGGTCTCTGCGACGAGGTCAACGTGCTCTACGGCGGCAAGATCGTGGAGCGGGCGGAGCGGCACTCGCTGTTCGCCGAGCCGCGGCATCCGTACACGCACGGCCTGCTCGCTTCGATCCCGCGGCTCGACGCGGGTCGCGGCGAGAAACTGATCCCCATCAAGGGATCCGTATCCGACAACATCCCGTGGGACGGCGGCTGCGCCTTCGCGCCCCGCTGCCCGAACGCTCTCGGCGTGTGCCGGGAGGTTTCACCGCAGCTGACCCCCGACCGCGGTGGACTGCTGCGCTGCCACAACCCGGTGGTCCCGGCCGTGGCCGCACGAGGAGGGGCCCGATGACGCACGCGGTACCGGAGCAGGAAGTGCTGCTCGAGGTCAACGACCTCAAGGTGCACTTCCCGATCAAACGCGGCATCGTGGTCGACCGGACGGTCGGGTACGTGTACGCCGTGGACGGCGTCGATCTCGCCATCCGCAAGGGTGAAACCTACGGTCTGGTCGGGGAATCCGGCTGCGGGAAGTCCACTTTGGGCAGGGCGATCCTCCGGCTGACCGAGCTGACGAACGGCAACGTCGTCTTCGACGGCACCGACGTCGCGGGCCTCAAGGGCGAGGACCTGCGCAAGGCCCGCCGCCGGATGCAGATGGTCTTCCAGGACCCGATGTCCTCTTTGGACCCTCGGCAGTCGGTGGAATCCATTCTGACCGAAGGAATGAAGGCGCACGGCCTCGCCGACGACAAGGAAACGACCGCCAAGCGGCTGCGCGAACTCCTCGCCGCCGTGGGGCTTCCGGAGTCCTCGCTGCGGAAGTACCCGCACGAGTTCTCGGGCGGCCAGCGTCAGCGCATCGGCATCGCGCGGGCGCTCGCGGTCGAGCCGGACCTGATCGTCGCCGACGAACCGGTGTCCGCGCTGGACGTCTCGGTGCAGGCGCAGGTGGTCAACCTCCTGGAGGACCTGCAGGAGAAGCTCGGGCTCACGTACCTGGTGATCGCGCACGACCTCGCGGTGGTGCGGCATATCTCCGACCGGATCGGCGTGATGTACCTCGGCTCGCTGGTCGAGGAGGCCGACGCCGACACGCTGTACGAGAACCCGCTGCACCCGTACACGCGGGCGCTCCTTTCGGCGATCCCCGTGCCGGACCCGACGGTGGAGGACAGCCGGGAGCAGATCCTGCTCGCCGGCGACCTGCCCTCGCCGGCGCGGCCGCCGTCCGGCTGCCGGTTCCACACGCGGTGCCCGTGGAAGCAGCAGAGCCTGTGCGACACCGACCGCCCGCAGCTGCGGGAGATCGGCGCCGGGCACCGGGTCGCCTGCCACTACGCGGAGGACATCCGCGACGGGCGGATCAAACCGCACGAGGTCAAGGCGGAACTCATCGGTGCCGGGGAGCTGAACCCCGACGTCGGCGGCCTGCCGGACGTCGGCTCGGCGGCGGAGATCCTCTAGCCCAGCGAAGTACCTGAAGGCCCCCTTCATCGCGCTAGACGCAGTGAAGGGGGCCTTCACGTATTCGTCCGCATTTAGTCCTCTGAATGCGTGCAGTCGGTGTTGCGTAACGCCCGTTAGCAAACATCAACCTTGTGGAAGTGGGTTTGGGACAAACCGGTGCCGCGGGGGGAGGAGATGGG
>NZ_JBHVKW010000186.1:0-6714 GCF_042797905.1 Amycolatopsis sp. NPDC057786 | reverse complement strand
GGCCTGCTCACTCACCGTGAGCAGGCGCCCTCCGGCGTTTCCGGTCCCAATGTGGTCACGCACCGTATTCGAGCGGGCGTTCTTCGTTAAAGAAAGGTCCTTTCCCGACAATTCCGATGGGAAAGCCGAACTCCTTTTCGGACGGTGTTCACAACACCGGAACACCCCGGACGGAACGGCGCCGGAGCGGCCGCGCGCGCCAGGCCGAGAACGCGCTTCCTGGCGGGCGTGAAACAAAAGACCCTAAATGCGTCCGGATTGGACTCGTGGTCGCGATCGTTTCGGTCGTCAATCGTGCGGTGGCGAACATTCCGGCCGCCGTTCCGGAATGTTCCGGGTTCGCGGAACCGATTGCCGGGAGCGGCTCCGAAAAGCCTCGGCCCGGCAGGAACCCCGGGGGCCTCCCGGACGTCCACCGGAGGAGGACGGCATCCGGTCGGGCGACGGCCGGGCCGATATGGGAATCTCGCTGCCGAGGCCATGGCGGGCGTGATAGCTCTATGGCGACCAGGCGAGGGACAAACCAGGAGGATCCAGGCGTGCGGTCACCGACCACAGCGGCGTCCATGCTGGCGTGCGCGGCCGTGCTCCTCGCCGCCTGCAGCAACACCCCACCCCCGCCCGTGGTCAGCTCCTCGGCCTCTCCGGTGAGCACGTCGACCACGAAGACGCCTTCGCAGGTGGTCGTGGGTGTCGACGACGTCCTCGGCGGCTACAACCCGCACAACCTCGCCGACGCATCCCAGGTCACGTCGGCGCTCTCGCAGCTGCTGCTCCCGTCGGTGTTCCGCCCGAAGGACGACGGAAGCTTCGAGCTGGACAAGAACCTGATGAAATCCGCCGAGGTCGTCTCGCAGCAGCCGTTCACGGTCGCGTACACGATCCGCCCGGACGCCTCCTGGTCCGACAGCGCGCCGATCGCCGCCGAGGACTTCGCCTATCTCCGTGAGGCGATGCGCGACCAGCCGGGCGTCATCGGCGCCGCCGGCTACCGGCTGATCTCGGACATCCAGTCACGCGAAGGCGGCAAGCGGGTCGAGGTCACCTTCGCGAAGCCTTATCCGGGCTGGCAGACGCTCTTCGGCAACCTTCTGCCCGCGCATCTGCTCAAGGACGCCCCGAACGGGTGGCAGGGCGCGCTGGCGACGACGTTCCCGGCGGTCGGCGGACCGTACTCCATCAAGGGGCTCGACACCGCGCGCGGAGAGATCACCCTGGAGCGCAACGAGCGCTATTGGGAAAAACCCTCCGCCCTCGACCGGATCGTGCTCCGTGCGGCAGATCAGGACGGCACACTGGCCGCCCTGCGCAGCGGCAACGACCAGTTCGCGATGACCAGGACCGACGGCACCGGCCTCAAACGGCTCGGCGAGCTCGGCTCCGCCGTCCAGCTGCACACGGTCGCGCGTCCCACGGTCGCGCAGATCCTCCTGCGGCCGGTGAGCTCGACGCTGTCGGATCCCAAGGTGCGCGAAGGCGTCACCGCGCTGATCGACCGCGGCAAGCTGATCACCGAGGCGACCGACGGCGGGCCGTCCGACAAGCTCCGCGCCGACGCGCAGGTCCGCGTCCCGTCCGCGCCCGGTTTCCAGCCGACGATCCCGGCTCCCGGTCCGCCGTCGGCGGCCGATCCCGCCAAGGGCGAGGAACTGCTCAAATCCGCCGGATACACCAAGGAAGCGGGTACCTGGCGGAAGAACGGGAAGAACCTTTCGCTGGTCGTGGCCTCGCCCGCCAAACAGGAGCCGTACGCGACGATCGCCAAGGAGCTCACGGCGCAACTGGTGGCCGCGGGGATCGAGGTCAACGCGATCGCCCCGCAGCCGAGGGAGCTCTTCTCGACGATGCTGGCCATGCCGGTGCTCGACGGGATCCAGCAGACGACACCGGAGGGCGCGGGCAACGTCGGCATCGACATCGCGGTGATCGGCCAGGTCACCGGTGGTGCGGACGTCGCTTCGGTACTGGCGTCCACCTTCGGCTGCCGTCCCGATCAGCTCACCGAGAAGACCAAGGCCGTCGTTCCGGGGAACCCGCTGGGCTTCTGCGATCCGGCCCTGCAGGCCCCGATCGACGCCGCGCTGACCGGCGCCACCCCGGTGGCCGACGCGCTTTCGGCCCTGGAACCGGAATTGTGGCGTCGGAATGTTGCCATTCCGTTGTTCCAGCTGGCCGATACCCTCGCCATCGGCTCTGGTATTTCCGGAGTAACCGCAGGTCCTCCTATGGTGGGCCCTTTCGGGTCCGCGGTGAACTGGACGCGGGGTCCGAAGTAGCTGTTTCGAGTCCGAGCCGGACCCTGGCGGGTGACCTTTCCCGGCACGTTCGAGTGGCGGACTGATTCCTCAAGGTAACCACTGTATTTCCTGATGTCAGCCGCAAGTTACCCTTTGGTCACGATCGCCCCGGAACTGGTGACTGTTCGTGCATTTCCTTTCTAGCGTGCACCGGCAGTGCGCCAAATGAGTGTTGCTTGGCGTGTCATAAGCTCCGGGCCATCTCACCGGAGCGGTGTGGGGTCCTGTTCCGATCTCAGGAACCCAGTGCTAGGAGGGCACACTTCATGAGGAAGTCCAAGGCAGTCTCCGCCTGGTCGCTGGTCGCGGCCTCCGCGCTTGTGCTGAGCGCATGCAGCGGTGGCGACAGCGGCAGTACCGACCCGAACGGGTCGTCGACCGACATCAAGAGCATGGCGACCGGCAAGGCGCAGAACGGCGAAAACTTCAAGCTCGCGGACACCCCGGGGTACGAAGGCACCGTCACGGTGGGTATCGACGACGGGTACTCGGGCTACAACAACGACACGCCTGACACCAACACGTCGTACAACACCTACATCCTGACCGCCGTGCTCGCGGGCGCCGATGTGCTCGACGGCAACAACAAGGTGCTGCTGAACAACGACGTGTTCGACTCCTGGGAGGTCACCTCCAAGGCGCCGCAGACCGTCGTCTACAAGATCAAGCCGAACGTCAAGTGGTCGGACAACGAGGCGTTCGACTGCGACGACATGTACCTGTCGTGGCTGGCGCACTCCGGCAAGGCGAAGACCGCCGACGGCAAGCAGGCCTTCCTCGCCGCTTCGACGACCGGCTACCAGCTGATCGACCAGGCGACCTGTAAGGACGACCTGACCTTCGAGACCAAGTACACCGAGCCGTACCTGGACTACAAGGGTCTGTTCAACTCGACCGCGATCATGCCCGCGCACATCGTCGAGAAGAACTCGGGCGTCGCCGACATCACCAAGCTGACGCCGACCAGCGACGCGGCCCAGCTGGCCAAGGCCGGTGACTTCTGGACCAACGGCTTCAAGGGCTTCAAGGCCGACGTCATGCCGGCTTCGGGTCCGTACAAGATCACCGCGTTCGACGCCAACCAGAAGGCCGTCACGCTCGAGAAGAACCCGAACTGGATCGGTGGCAAGGGTGGCCCCTCCAAGATCGTCGTGAAGGCGATGGAGGACACCAAGGCCATGGCGACCGCGCTGCAGAACGGTGAGATCGACATCGCCGCTTCGACCCAGCCCGACGCCACCGCGGCGAACACCATGAAGGGCCTCGCCGCCCAGGGCATCACCTACGGTTCGGCCTCGCAGCTGACCTTCGAGCACATCGACCTCAACTACAAGCGCATGTTCAAGGACAAGGACCTGCGCAAGGCGTTCTTCGAGGTCGTCAACCGCCAGGAGATCACCGACAAGCTGCTGAAGGAGGTCCAGGCCGACGCGACCCCGCTGAACAGCATCGTGTTCATGCCGGGCGAGCAGGGCTTCAAGGACCTGTACAGCAGCAAGGCCGGTCTGGGCGCCGAGGCCGCGGCCAAGACGCTGACCGACGCCGGCTGGGTCAAGGGTGGCGACGGTATCTTCGCCAAGAACGGCCAGCGCGCGTCGTTCAAGATCTCGCACAACCAGAACACCCGCCGTCAGCAGACCGTCGAGATCATCATCTCGCAGGCCAAGGCCGCCGGTATCGAGATCACGGACGACCAGGACGCCAACTTCCTGAAGGGTGGCCGTCTCGCGGCCAGCGACTACGACGCCGCGCTCTTCGGCTGGTCCGCCGCTCCGTTCAAGGCCGAGCAGAAGTCGATCTACATCACCCGTGTCGACGACAGCAGCCAGAACTACCAGGGCCTGTCCAACAAGACGATCGACGAGTCCTTCGAGGCGGCCGTGAAGGCCACCGACGAGGCCGTGCAGCTGGAGAACTACCAGAAGGCGGACCAGGCGATCGCGGACGAGTACGCGACGCTGCCGCTGTTCCAGACCCCGTCCATGTGGGCGTTCAAGGGCATCGACCGCACCTACATGCAGTCGTACAACGGTGTCCTGTGGAACGTCGGCGAGTGGGAGCAGAAGAAGTAGGGCTTCCGCCCCGCTTTTTCACCACTCGCTTACGCGATCCTGGTGGTACGGGGTCCGGCCACAAGCCGGGCCCCGTACCCGCCGGAAGTAGCTGTTGACCGTAGGGTTACCGCCACTACGGTGGACAACCGGGCAGCGGTCCAGCACTTCGGCGACCAGGCCCGGATGAGGAGCAGTTCGTTGAACCTGGTGATCTACATTCTTCGCCGTCTGGCGATATCGATTCCCGTCCTGCTGGTCGGGACTTTCCTGTGTTTCGTCATGGTCGCCGGCACCGGTGACCCGCTCGCCGAGATGAAGAGCAACCCGGCCATGAGCAAGGAAGCCATCGCGCAGATGGCCTCGCAGCTCGGCCTCGACCAGAGCATCGTGCCCCGGTACTTCACTTGGCTCGGCAACTTCGTCACCGGCGACTGGGGCGTTTCCATCGCACAGGGCAACGCGCAGGCCCCGGTGTTCCCGAAGGTCATGGCCGCGTTCGAGGTCACCTTGAAGCTCGTCGTCGGAGCCGAGATCCTCGCGCTCGTGCTCGGCGTCCTCGTCGGTGTGGTCGCGGCGGTCAAGCAGTACTCGATCATCGACTACATCGCGACCACGCTGGCCTTCCTGCTGTTCTCGATGCCGATCTTCTGTGTCGCCATCGTGCTCAAGCGCTACGCGATCGAGTTCAACGGCTGGGTCCGGGACCTGGGACTGTCCGATGTGCTCGGTAACCCGTGGATCCGCACCACGAGCCCGGAGTCACTGAATTTCGACGGTCCAGGCGGTTTCCTCGCCAGTTATGTCGGCGCGTACCTGCTGCCGACGCTGTCCATCATGGCGATCAGCTTCGCCGCCTACAGCCGGTTCCAGCGCGCTTCGATGCTGGAGACGCTGAACGCGGACTACGTGCGGACCGCGCGCGCCAAGGGACTCGCCAACGGCCGGGTCATCTTCCGCCACGCCTTCCGGAACGCGCTCATCCCGGTGACCACGCTGTTCTCCGTCAACTTCGGCGCCGTGCTCTCGGGCGCGATCATCACCGAGACGGTGTTCAACTGGAATGGCATGGGCAAGCTGCTCGTCGAAGCCGTGACCAAGAGCGATACGCAGGTGATGATGGGGTGGCTGGTGCTCATCGCCAGCAGCATCATCGTCGCCAACCTGATCGCCGACCTGATGTACGGCATCCTGGACCCGAGGATTCGCGTTGGCTGACTTGAACTCCCTTATCGCGGCGGAAGGTTCCAAGCCCGCCGATGGTGCGCTTCCGCCCGAGGCGCTGCCCGAGCCACAGAGCCAGGGCAAGCTGGTCCTGCGCAAGTTCCTGCGGCACAAGCTGGCGATGATCTGCACGGCGGTCCTGCTGCTGCTCGTGCTCACCGTGCTGATCATGCCGATCTTCTGGCCGTACAGCTACGAGGACAGCTCCTTCCCGTCCTTCGCCAAGCCCAGCGCGGAGTACCCGCTCGGCACGACGCAGGTCGGCAAGGAGATGGTGTCGCAGATCCTGCGCGGCACCCAGTACTCGCTGCTGATCGCGCTCATCGTGTCGCTCGTCGCCACCACCATCGGAACCGTTTTCGGTGCCATGGCGGGGTACCTCCGCGGCTTCACCGACTCGGCGATCTCGCGCGTGACGGACCTGTTCCTGATCGTCCCGCAGATCGCGGCCGCGGCCATCCTGGCCAAGGTGTTCGGCGGCGGTACCTGGTACATCGTCGCGATGGTGCTGGCGGCCTTCGGCTGGATGCCGATCGCCCGTATCGCCAGGGCCGAGTCGATGTCGTTGTCCCAGCGCGAGTTCGTGGACGCCGCCCGCGCGTCCGGCGCCGGGACGTTCCACATCGTGTTCAAGCACCTGGTGCCGAACATGGTCGGCCTCATCACGGTCAACGCGACCCTCGCGATCGCGCAGGCCGTGCTGATCGAGGCGGCACTGTCGTTCATCGGGCTCGGGGTGCAGCTACCGGACACCTCGCTCGGCCGCGTAATCCTCGAGAACTACGCGCAGCTCCAGGCGCGGCCGGCGCTGTTCTTCGGCCCGTTCGTCGTGCTGGTGCTGATCTCGCTGACGATCAACTTCATCGGTGACGGCCTGCGGGACGCTTTCGACCCGCGGCAGCGCCGCCAGAAGGCGTAAGGCCCTCTCTAGCGCGTGAAGGCCCCCTTCATCGGCCCGCTCCTCCGTGACCGCCCGAGGGGTGTTCACTCTGCGTGCGCTCAGCCGAGTCTCCATGGCATCCCCTGCCGACATCCGACGGGCCCTGTTGCCCGTTGCTCCGTGCCGAACAGTGAACGGCGCGAGCCGTCCGACCGGGAGTGTTCACCGGGGGGTTCACATGGACACCAGCAAAGAGGAGGTG
>NZ_JBHVKW010000185.1:0-6778 GCF_042797905.1 Amycolatopsis sp. NPDC057786 | reverse complement strand
GGCGGTTTTATTTGGGGCGCGTTTTTTGGCAAACCCGCGGGGGCGATCCTTTTGGGCCGGGGGGGGGGTGGGCGGATCGCTCCGCCCACCCGCGCTTCCGTCGAAGGTCACTGTGCGACGGTGATCTGCGTGTCCAACGCCTTGTCGCCCTGTGCCTTTTCGTTGCCGGTCGCTTCGGTCTTGACGCGATCCTTGGCCACGCCCGCTCCTTCGAGCGCGGCGGTGATCGCTTCGGCGCGCTTTTCGGAGAGCGCCTTGGACTTTTCCGCGTCGGGGTAACCCGCGTGGGTGGCGACCATGATCTTCACGTCGTTGCCCTGCATGGCCTTGGCGATCTCGCCGAGTGCGGCCTTGCTCTTCTCGGACAGTTCGGCGCTTTCCGTGGTGAAGGTGATCGGTGACTGCTGGAGCGCCTGCTGGATCGCGGCGGTCACCTTCTGCGCTGCCTCGCCACCTGCCTGACCCGCGTCTCCGGTGCCGGCTCCCGAGGAGGCGGGGGCTCCGTCGCCGGAGGACGGCGCAGCGGCCGCGCTTGAAGCGGTTCCATTCGCGCCGGATGTTCCAGCCGCACCGTTTTCGCCCTCGGAGCCGCACGCGGCGACCAGGCCGGCCACGATCGCCACGCCCGTTACCGTCCGGGCAATATTCCTGCGCATGAAGTTCGAACTCCCTTTGGCCGTGTCCGCTTTGGCTGACCCCAGGGATACGAACACGAAAGGGCTAAAAGCGCCAATCGTGGCACGGTGGAGCGGTGGTAAGTCCACCCGAGTGAGCTACCTCCGGCGATCCGCGTTCGCGGTGGTCGAGTCCGATTTCCTTGTCCGCAAAGGGTAAAAGAGGTGAAGGTCGGACGACTCACCCGACCGTCCCGCTCAAGTTGCGGTGGGGCGCGAAGCGACTTTGATGGAGTTATGCGCCGGTACTCGGCGTATTCGCGATAGGTGAGGAGTTCTCGTGGGTATCGACTTCGAAGGCATGAAGGACAAGGTGAGCGGGGAGCACGTCGACAAGGCCGCCGATTTCGCGAAATCCCGCTTCGGTGAACACTCCGACAAGATCGACTCGGCCGCCGACAAGGCCAAAGGCTTCCTCGGCGAGTCCGGCGGCGAACAGCGGAACGAAGAGCAACAGCAGGGTGGCGGTTTCGGCAACGAAGCGCCCGGCGGTCAGGCGGGCAACGAGTACGGCGGCGGCCAGGGCGGCAACGAATACGGTGGCGGCCAGGGCAACGAGTACGGCGGCGACCAAGGACAGCGCGCCGAGTTCGGCGGGAACAGCGGTGAAGAGGGTGGCTACGGCCGCTGAGCCCTCCACGGCTCAGGGAAGGGAACCGGCGGTGTTCACCCACGGGAGAGCAGTTCGAGGACGTCCCGGAACGGTGCGTACCCGGACGTGACCGAGGTGTCGAGAACCCGGGAGCGGCGGTAGAAGGGGCTGAGGTCGAGCCCCACGCCGATCCCGCGGATCTCGACGGCGTTCTCCTCGCGCAGCACCGTTTCCCGCAGATGCTCGTCCAGGTAGTGCGGATCGTTCGCCAGGCTCGTCGCGCCGTCCATGGGACTGCCGTCGGAGAGGACGAGCAGGATCCGGCGTGACTCCGTCCGCGCGCGCATCCGGTCGCAGGCCCAGGCAACCGCCTCGCCGTCGATCCCTTCCCGGAACAGATCGGCTTTCAGCAGCGCAGAGAGATCCGGGCGCGCCCGGCGCCATGGGGTTTCGGCGTCCTTGAACACGAGGTGCAGGCGTTCGTTGAGCCTGCCGGGATGGCGCGGCCGTCCCGCTCGTCTCCATTCCCGCCCGGGGCCGCCGCCGTTCCATGCGCCGGTCGTGAAGCCGAGTACCTCGCAGGACGCGCCGGCGAGTTCGATCGAGCGCGCGAAGAGGTCGACCAGCGCGGCAACGGGTTCCGCGTGCGCTGTCATCGAACCCGAGCAGTCGATGAGGAACGTCACGAGGGTGTCCGCCACCGGTTCGATCCGCTCGGTGCGGAAGATCCGGCGCTCGGTGGGCGAGCTGATCAGCTGGGCAAGGGTGCGGCCGTCGAGGTGGCCTTCCTCCTGACCGCCGTCCCAGCCGTCGCGCGCGGGCTCGGCGAGCACCGCCTTGAGGTCACGTGCCAGCCGTCCCGCGCCGACGCCCTGCCTGGCGACCCGCCGGTCGAGCCGTTCGCGGAGTTCCGCCAGCAGCCCGGGGCGCACCAGGTCCGACGCACGCCGTTCGCGGTCGTACGCGGTGGTGAAAACCCGGTACGCCGCACCGGATTCGCCCAAGGTCCGGCTGGTGCCGGTGGTCGCGGTGGGAATCTGTTCCCCGTGGCTCGCGTCGAAGTCGATCACGAGACTGAACCGCGGGTCGGTGGGATCACCCTCGTCCCCGGCGTCCTGCTCGGTCCCGGCGAGCAGGACGCCGGTCGTCCGGGCGATCGCCAACGCGTGTTCGGCGAACGCCTTCTGGTCCGTCCGGTGCCGCCGAAGCCCGGCGAGGTCGTGGCCGAGGGAAGGCGCCAGCGCGAACCTGGTCGCCTCGATGAGGTCCTCGGTCTCCTCGACCACCGGTTCGCCGGTGATCCTCGACCGGCAGATCTGCGCGACCGTGTACAGCAGCAGTCCGCGCGCGGTCTCGGTCAGACCGGACCGGTGGAACTCCAGTGACCAGCGCAGATGGCGGAGGCGCAGGTTCCGCCGCATTCCCGGAAGGTCCGCGGGCGGCAGCGACTCGACGCGGAACTGTTCCAGCAGCTCGAAAATCCCGCGTTCGGCCGGGTCTCGCGGGCACAGGCTCCGGTGCAGGGCGGCGTCGGAGGACGTCAAGCGCAGCGCCATCCCGTCCGCGATCCCGCGGGACGACAGCAGATCGTCGTCGGCCGAGTGGCGAAGATGCGGTGCGTGCAGGGGGAGCGGGTCGCGCCCGCGGTGCAGGCGCCGTGCCCGGAAGTGGAGCGCCGGATCGCCGGTGAGCGCGCGGACCGCGGCCGCGCACAGCTCCTCGACCTGGTTGCGGCGCCGGGTTTCGGCCTGCCCCGCGGTCATGCCGAGAGCAGGTGGAGCTCGTCGTCGAAGCAGCGCTGGAAGTACTCCGCCACCAGGTCGCGCTCGGCTTCGTCGCATTTGTTCACGAAGGACAGCCGGAACGCCGTCGCCGGATCACCGAAGATCTCGATGTTCTCCGCCCACGTGATCACGGTGCGCGGGGACATCAGGGTGGACAGGTCACCGGCCTGGAAAGCCTTGCGGGTCAAGGCGGCCACCGCGACCAGCGACGCCGCCAGCGACTCGGAAACGCTGGGGACCCTCGCCCGCACTATCGCGATCTCTTCGGCGGCGGGCAGGTAGTTCAGCGACGCGACGATGTTCCAGCGGTCGATCTGCGCGTGGTTCAGCCGCTGCGCGCCGTGGTAGAGCCCGTTGAGGTTGCCGAGCCCGACCGTGTTGGCGGTGGCGAACAGCCGGAACGACGGATGCGGCCGCAGGACCCGGTTCTGATCGGTGAGGGTGAACTTGCCGTCCCGTTCGAGGACCCGCTGGAGCACGAACATGACGTCCGGGCGGCCGGCGTCGTACTCGTCGAGCACCAGCGCGACCGGCCGCTGCAGCGCCCACGGGAGGATGCTCTCCTGGAACTCGGTGACCTGCTTGCCCTCACGCAGGACGACGGCGTCGCGGCCGACGAGGTCGAGGCGGTTGAGGTGGCCGTCCAGGTTGACGCGCACGCACGGCCAGTTGAGCCGTGCGGCGACCTGTTCGATATGGGTCGACTTTCCGGTGCCGTGCAGGCCCTGCACCAGTACCCGGCGGTCGCGGGTGAATCCGGCGAGCAGGGCCAGTGTCACGTCCGGGTTGAAGCGGTACGCCTCGTCGATCTCGGGGACGTGTTCGCCGCGCTCGCGGAACGCGCCGACGACGAGGTCCGAATCGATGCCGAAGACTTCGCGTACCGGGAGCCGTAGCTCGGGGACCATGAGAACTCCTTACGACGGAACACTTTCCGGTTCGGACGCGCCCTCGGCGTCGACGCGGCTGATCGCCTCGGCCGCGCGCTGCAGCGCGGGTAGTGTCTGCAGCGCCTTGTCCGGTGTCAGCCGCATGACGGGCGCCTGCACGGCGACGCAGAGGTTGGCGCGCCCCGGCACGAGGACCGCGACGCACACCAAGCCGGGCAGGAATTCCTCGTCGTCGAGCGCGAACCCGTCGCGGCGGATGCGGGTGAACTCGGCTTCGAGCGCGTCGAGGTCGGTGAGGGTCTTGTTCGTGTACTGCTTGAGCGGCGCGTGCGCGAGCAGTTTCCGCCGCTGCGACGGGCTCATCTGCGCGAGGATCATCTTGCCGCTGGCCGAACAGTGGATCGGCACGCGCGAGCCGGGCCGGAGGTAGAACCGCAGCGGTTCCGGCGTCTCCACCCGGTCGAGGTACACGATCTCGTTGCCCGACAACGTGGTCACGTTGCAGCTCTCACCGAGTTCGTCGACGAGGTGGCGCAGGACGGCGTGCCGGGCGCCGTGGTGGGTCGCGTTGAGGAGCAGGTTCTCCGCGAGCCGTCGCAGCCGGTGGCCGGTGCCGTAGTGGCGGCCGTCGGCCTGGCGGACCAGCAGGCCTGCCCCTTCGAGCTGCTGCAGCATGCGGTGCAGCGTTGGTTTCGGCAGGCCGGTCTCCTCGACGAGGCCCTGCAGGGAGACCAGCTGGTCCTTGGCGGCGATCAGCTCGAGCAGGGAGAACAGCCGCATGGTCGGCGTGTCCCCGTTGATCGGATCGGGTTCGCGAAGCAGCTCCATGTTCCGAAAAGTAGCACATGGCGTCTCGGTTTCCAGAATCCGGCGTTGACGCTCGACGATCTGCGTCCTATCGTCGGTCGCATCCTGATTTCAGGAACGCCACGTACCGATTTTTGTAAATCTCGCCTGTCGAAGGAGCGGAACATGACGGAACGGAAGACGGGTGACGGCCGCGTGGTCGTCAGCGGCCGGAAGAAGATGACCCCGTCCGAGGCCTTCGTCGAGACGCTCGTGGCGAACGGCGTCACCGACATCTTCGGCATCATGGGGTCGGCGTTCATGGACGCGATGGACATCTTCGCGCCGGCGGGGATCCGGCTGGTACCGGTCGTGCACGAACAGGGCGCCGGGCATATGGCCGACGGCTACGCCAGGGTGAGCGGCAGGCACGGTGTCGTCATCGGGCAGAACGGCCCCGGCATCAGCAACTGCGTGACCGCGATCGCGGCCGCGTACTGGGCGCACAGCCCGGTCGTCATCGTGACTCCGGAAGCGGGCACCATGGGCACCGGCCTCGGCGGTTTCCAGGAGGCCAACCAGCTGCCGATGTTCCAGGAGTTCACCAAGTACCAGGGGCACGTCAACAACCCGAAGCGGATGGCCGAGTACACCGGCCGCTGCTTCGACCGCGCCCACTCCGAGCTCGGCCCGACGCAGCTCAACATCCCGCGCGACTTCTTCTACGGCGAGATCGAGGCCGAGATCCCGGAGCCCGCCAGGCTCGATCGCGGTCCCGGCGGCGAGCGGAGCCTCGACGAGGCCGCCGCGCTGCTGGCCACGGCGGAGTTCCCGGTGATCATCTCCGGCGGCGGGGTCGTGATGGCCGACGGCGTCGAGGAGTGCAAGGCGCTCGCGGAACGCCTCGGCGCGCCGGTGGTCAACAGCTATCTGCACAACGACTCGTTCCCGGCGAGCCACCCACAGTGGTGCGGACCGCTGGGCTACCAGGGTTCCAAGGCCGCGATGAAGCTGATCTCGCAGGCGGACGTCGTGATCGCGCTCGGCTCGCGCCTCGGCCCGTTCGGCACGCTGCCGCAGCACGGCATGGACTACTGGCCCAAGGACGCGAAGATCATTCAGATCGACGCGGACCACAAGATGCTCGGCCTGGTCAAGAAGATCACCGTCGGCATCTGCGGCGACGCCAAGGACGCGGCGGTCGCGCTGACCAAGCGCCTGGCGGACCGGACACTGGCCTGTGACTCCACAAAGGACGCTCGCGCGGCGAAGATCAAGGCGGAGAAGGACGCGTGGGAGACCGAGCTCGACGCCTGGACCCACGAGACCGACCCGTTCAGCCTCGACATGATCGCGGAGCAGGAGAGCGAGGAAGGCAACTGGCTGCACCCGCGGGAAGTGTTGCGGGAGCTGGAGAAGGCCATGCCGCCGCGGGTGATGGTGTCGACCGACATCGGCAACATCAACTCGGTCGCGAACAGCTACCTGCGCTTCGAGGAGCCGCGCAGTTTCTTCGCCCCGATGAGCTTCGGCAACTGCGGGTACGCGCTGCCGACCATCATCGGCGCCAAGGCCGCGGCGCCCGACCGGCCCGCGATCTCCTACGCCGGCGACGGCGCGTGGGGGATGAGCATGGGCGAGATCATGACCGCGGTCCGCCACGACATCCCGGTCACGGCGGTGGTTTTCCACAACCGGCAGTGGGGCGCGGAGAAGAAGAACCAGGTCGACTTCTACAACCGGCGGTTCGTCGCGGGTGAGCTTGAGAGCGAGAGCTTCGCGGGGATCGCGAAGGCGATGGGCGCGGAAGGCATCGTCGTCGAGAAGCTCGACGAGGTCGGCCCCGCGCTGCAGCGCGCCGTCGACGCGCAGATGAACGAGGGCAAGACGACCGTCATCGAGATCATGTGCACCCGTGAGCTGGGCGACCCGTTCCGGCGGGACGCGCTGTCCAAGCCGGTGCGGTTCCTGGAGAAGTACAAGGACTACGTGTAGTCCGCGGTTTCGCGCGTGAAGGCCCCCTTCACTCGGCTCAGCCGAGGGAAGGGGGCC
>NZ_JBHVKW010000184.1:0-6902 GCF_042797905.1 Amycolatopsis sp. NPDC057786 | reverse complement strand
CTTCCTTGCGCCAGGCGCAAGGAAGGGGGCCTTCATGTACTTGAGAGGGGGGCGCTGCCGTCCCGGGGCGGCGCGGGATGTCCGTGAAGGCCTCCTTCCCTACCTTCAGGGTAGGCAAGCAGGCCCTCACGGACAGGTCAGTCAACGAGGTGACCGAACGTGACAGGTGTGTGGAAATAGGGACACTCAACGTCCCTATTTCCACACACCCCACCGAACGTCCCACGTCCCAAGTCCGTGAAGGCCTCCTTAAGGGACCCAGAGTCCCTCAAGGAGGCCTTCACGGACTTGAGCACCCAGGCGCCGTAGCCATGATTCACCGGCCTTCTCCCGGGTACCCGAAGATCGAAAGCGGAACCGACGAGACAGGAGATACCGTGCACACTTCAACGCTCCGGCAGGTCACCGTGCGCGAAGGACCGTTCGCGTCGGTCTATTTCGACAACTCCCACAACACCGAGGACGCCGCCGCGCAACTGGACCTGCGCTGGCGGTCGATCCGCGAGCGGCTGGCCGACGAAGGCGCCGAGGAGCCGACACTCACCGCGCTCGACGCGGCGGTGGCCACGACGCCGCCGCCCGAAGGCAGGGCCGGGCGCGCCCTGGTCGCGGAGGGCGGCGAGGTGGTGCTCGACGAGGAGCTCGCGGAGCCGCCGCTCCGTGAGGTCGTCCGGGTCGCGCCGCAGCCCTACCTGCTCCCGCTTCTGCGGCTCGCTCCGGCGGTCGTACCGCATGTGGTGGTGGTCGTGGACAAGACAGGCGCCGATCTGTTCGCGGTCGGCGAGGACGGTGCCGAGGAACGGACCGTCGAGGGCGAGGACCACCCGGTGCACAAGGTGCGCGGCGGTGGCTCGGCCTATTGGAACATCCAGCATCGCGTGGAGGCCGTCGCCGAACGCAACGCCGCGGAGGTCGCGCGGGAGGCGGTCAAACTCGCCGACGCCGTCGGTGCCGAGGTGCTGGTGCTCGCGGGCGAGGTGCAGGCGCGGGCGCTGGTGCGTGACGAGCTCCCGCCGCGCGGGGCGGAGAAGGTCGTCGAGCTCGAAGAAGGCGGCCGCGCGGACGGGAGCGCGCCCGAGGCGCTCGAAGCCGAGGTGAAGCGAGTACTGGCAGAACACGCGGAACGCCGTCGCCAGGACGTGATCGACCGCTTCCGCGCCGAACAGGGTCGCGATGGCGGGCTGGCGGTGGACGGGCTCGCGCGAACGACGGCGGCCCTGCGGTCGGCCGCCGTGGAGACGCTGCTGATCGACGACGAGTCGCTGGCCGACCGGCTCGTCTGGGTCGCGGGCGACCCGACGCAGGTCGCGACCACCAAGGAAGAACTCGAACTTTCGGGGACCGGCGCGGAAAGCCTCACGCAGTGCCGCGCGGACGAAGCCCTTCCGGCGGCCGTGCTGGCCGAAGGCGCGGACCTCGTCCCCGTCAGCGGTGAAGGCCTGGCCGACGGCGTCGGCGCGGTCCTGAGGTTCGCTATCTGACTTCGGTGCGCGGCGGTGCCATCGTGTGCTCCGCGCGGTGGGGACGGCAGAACGTGCACACGAGGGTCTGCCCGACCTCACTGCCGTTGTCGGCGACGAGCCGGGCGACGTGTACCGCGGGCCTGCCACACCTTTCGCATTCGAGGGCGGTGCTGTCGCGGCTGATGACCATGCGGGTGATCATGAGGGCTCCTCGGAGGGCGGTGGCCTGCCGAATACCCTGGCTCGGTTTCGCCATACCCCCGAGGAGCCCTTGTCACCCGAATGACGTAACGCTCAGGATGTGGCGACGGCGTCGCGCGCCTTCTCGCCACCGGCGACCGCGCTTTCCCGCGCGCAGTGGGCACAGCAGAAGAACCGGTCCTCCACCTGGATTCCGTGCCCGATCACGCGGCATCCGCAGTGTTCGCAGATCGGCGCCAGCTGGTGGATCGCGCATTCGAAGGAGTCGAAGGTATGCCTCGCTCCTTCGACGGTGTGGATCTCGAACGTCTTTTCGTAGTCGTTTCCGCAGACTTCGCAGGCGGCCATCGGGCATCCTCCTCCGGTTCGGTGTTCATTTCTGGGCGAGCAAAGGGATCCGGCCACCGGCGAGGACAGCTTCGAGCCGGCCTGGGGAGAGCCGGTGGCCGACGGGGATGTGCTCGTCCCGTGTCCGGTTGTGGACGGACAGTTCCCCCGTGGCGAGTGAATCGTGAAGGCCTTCCAGGAGCAGGACGTCTCCGGCGGAGACCCGGTCGTAGTCGGCCGGGTCCGCGAATTCCAGCGGCAGGACACCGAAATTGGTCAGGTTCTGCCAGTGGATCCGGGCGAACGAGCGGGCCAGCACGGCGCGGAGACCGAGGTGACGGGCGGTGATGGCCGCGTGTTCGCGGGAGGAGCCCTGCCCGTAGTTCGAGCCGCCGACGACGAAGTGCGCGCCGGTTTCCGCGGCCCGGCGGGGATAGCTCTCGTCGATACGGGTGAAGGTGAACTCCGCCAGCTTCGGGATGTTCGAGCGGAACGGCAGGGCGCGGGCGCCCGCTGGGGAGATTTCGTCGGTGGAGACGTCGTCGCCCGTCTTGAGCAGAACCGGCGCTTCGACCCGGTCGGGCAGCGGGTCGAAGTCCGGGAGACCGGAGATGTTGGGCCCCTTCACCAGTTCCTCGTCCGCGGCTTCGGATCGGGGCAGCGGCGCGACGAGCATGCGCGTGTTCACCGCGGAGCGCTCCGGTGGCGCGAGGCCGGGACGCGGAATGTCGTGTTCGGCCGCGAAGTCGCGCGGGTCGGTCAGGACGCCGGTCACCGCGGACGCGGCGGCGGTCTCCGGGGAACAGAGCCATACGGCGTCGTCGGAGGTCCCCGAGCGGCCTGGGAAGTTGCGGGGGAAGGTGCGCAGCGAGTTCTGGCCCGTCGCCGGTGCCTGGCCCATGCCGATGCAGCCGAGGCACCCCGCCTGGTGGATCCGGGCCCCGGCGGCGAGTAATTCGGTGACGTGCCCGGCGCGGGTGAGATCGACCAGGATCTGGCGGGACGTGGGATTGACGTCGAAACTCACCGAATCCGCCGTCTGCCGCCCCTTGACCAGCGCCGCGGCGACCGCGAAGTCCCGGAAGCCCGGGTTGGCCGAAGACCCGACGACCACCTGGCCGATCGGCGTCCCGGCGGCCTCGCGGACCGGGACGACGTTGTCAGGAGCCGAGGGCTCGGCGACGAGCGGCTCCAGCGCCCCGAGATCGATCTCGTCTTCGACGTCGTAGGAGGCGTGCTCGTCGGCGCGGAGCTCCGTGAAGTCGTCTTCGCGACCTTCGGCCCGCAGGAACGCGCGGACGGCGTCGTCGGCGGGGAAGACGGTCGTGGTGGCCCCGAGTTCGGCGCCCATGTTCGCGATGACATGCCGGTCCATCGCGGTGAGCCCGCCGAGCCCTGGCCCGTGGTACTCGATGATCCGGTGGACCCCGCCGCTCACCCCGTGCCTGCGCAGCATTTCCAGGATCACGTCCTTCGCGGAAACCCATGCGGGCAGCTCACCGGTGAGGCGCACACCCCAGATCTCCGGCATCCGGAGGCGAAGCGGTTCACCCGCGATGGCCAGCGCGACCTCCAGGCCGCCGACGCCGATCGCCAGCATGCCGAGCGATCCGGCGGCACAGGTATGCGAATCCGATCCGGCGAGCGTCCGGCCGGGTACGCCGAAGCGCTGCATGTGGGTCGGATGCGAGACGCCGTTGCCCGCTTTGGAGAACCAGAGGCCGTACCGGCGGCAGGCCGAGCGCAGGAAGGCGTGGTCTTCGGCGTTCTTTTCGTCGGCCTGGAGAAGGTTGTGGTCGACGTACTGGACGCTGACCTCGGTCCGCGCCCGGTCGAGTCCCAACGCCTCGACTTCCTGCATGACCAAGGTGCCGGTCGCGTCCTGGGTCAGGGTCTGGTCGACGCGCAGGCCGATCTCGGCGCCCGCGACCGGTTCGCCGTCCACGAGATGCTCGTCGATCAGCTTGCGGGCCAGGGTGCGCGGGTCAGCCATGTCGGTGGGCTACCCGGCTCGCCCCTCCGGCATACATGAACCGAGACGAAAAGGGGTAATCACCCAGAGGTGATTCGCATGGAACGACCGGGTCCGATCCGCTGGGTCCAGTACGTCTACGGACGGCGGCTGCCCGAGCGCTACCGGGATTGGGTCCTGCACGACGCGACGGCGCGCACGTGGCTGCTGCGCTTCGCCGTCCGGATCTGTTTCGAGGCGCTGCCGTGGCTAGTGGTCGCGTTCGTGCTCCTGATGACGCTGACGCCGTTGCCGGTGGCACCGGTGCTGGGCGCGCTCGTGCTGAGCCTGTTCCTCGCCCTGTTCTTCACGATGACCAGCGCGGACGAACTGGCCGAAGTCCGGCTCGGCAAACACGGCTTCCCGCGCGGCACCGGCAAAGCGGTCCGGTCCGCAAGGGGCGGCTCAGGCAGCTGGCCCTAGCCCGGTGCCTGATCTCCCGGTACGACCAGACCCGATTCGTAGGCGAGCACGACGAGTTGCGCGCGGTCGCGGGCGTGGAGTTTGGTCATGGCGCGATTGACGTGGGTCTTCGCGGTCAGCGGGCTGATCACCATACGCTCGGCGATCTCGTCGTTGGACAGGCCTCGTGCGACCAGGGCGACGGCTTCGCGTTCGCGGTTGGTCAGTTCCTTCAACCCGTTGCCCGTGCCGGCGCCGGGCGGCAGGGTGACGTACCGGTCGATCAGCGTGCGGGTGATCGACGGCGCGAGCAGGGCGTCGCCACGCGCGGCGACGCGGACGGCGTGCAGGAAGTCTTCGGGTTCGATGTCCTTGACGAGGAATCCCGCCGCGCCCGCGCGTAGCGCGTCGAAGACGTACTCGTCCAAGCCGTAGTTGGTCAGGATGACGACGTGCACGCCGGTCAGTGCCGGATCGGCGGCGATGCGCCGGGTCGCCTCGATGCCGTCGACCACGGGCATCTGGATGTCGATGAGCGCGATGTCGGGCAGGTGCTTCCTGGCGAGCGCCACGCCGTCACTCCCGTCGGAGGCTTCGGCCACGACCTCGATGTCGTCCTCGGCGTCGAGCAGCGCGCGGAAGCCGCTGCGGAGAAGCGGCTGATCGTCGACCAGCAGGACACGGATCACGACGTTCGCTCCACGGGGAGTTCGGCTTGGACGGAGAAACCACCGGTGCTTCGTGGTCCGGCGTGGAGACTGCCGCCGAGGGCGGTGACCCGTTCCCGCATCCCCAGCAGTCCGACCCCGGGCAGCGGTGTGGTGCCCGGTGCGGCCTCGCCGTCGTCGTCGATCCGGATGGCGAGAGCGCCAGGGCGGTGGTCGATCCGGACCGACGCGGTCGTGGCGGCGGCGTGCCGGGCGATATTGGTCAGCGATTCCTGAACGATCCGGTACGCGGTGCGGTCCACCGCCGTGGGCAGGCCGGGCCGCTGCCCTTCGACGACGAGCGTCGCGTCCAGACCGGTCGACTTCGCCCGTTCCACCAGGTCGGGGATCCGGTCGAGCCCGTACGGCGGATTCGTTCCGTCGTCACGCAAGGCCTCCAGGGTCGCCCGCAGCTCCCGGGTCGCCTCACGACCGGCTTCCCGGATCGCGAACAAGGATTCCGGCACCGGCTCACCCCGCTTGGTCGCCAGGTGGACGGCGACTTCGGCCTGCACCTTGATGACGGAGATCTGGTGGGTGAGCGAATCGTGCAGTTCCCGCGCGATGTGCAGCCGCTCTTCGTCGGCCCGGCGCCGCGCGGTCTCCTCACGGGTGCGCTCGGCCTCGTCGGCCCGGCGTTCGGCCTGTCGCAACGCTTCGCCCGCAGCGCCGGCGGCGATCAGCCAGGCGAGTTGAAGCGCGTCGCGGCTTTGTGCGAGTGCCTCGCCCACGGTGGCGGCGTTGGCGGAGGCCAGGAGCGCGAGCGGGAGGGCGGCGATCATGAGCAGCGATCCCGCGATGGCGACGATCCGGTGACCGGCCCGGACGGCGGCGTAGACCGCGACCAGATAGGCGACGACGGGAACGTCGAAGCCGACGGCCTGGTAACCCAAAGCGCACAACCCGGTCACGGCCAGTACCGTGATCGGCGCCCGGCGGTGTGCGGCGAGCGCCAGCCCAGAGGCGACCAGCAACAGGTGGCCCAGCCAGCCGAGGCTCGTGGGAGCGTCCACTTCGGACGATTCCGTGACCGGCAGAACCGCCGTCACCCCGACGGCGATCACCCAGTCCCAGACCTTGCTCATGGGTGAACCCTAGCCAGCCGCCCGCCTGACCGACTCCTCCGCGCGGACGATCCGCGGTCTACCGCGCTCGCGGTAGTCCCGGCGTTTCTACGGCGCCGGCGGTAGCGCGGATTGCCTGCGTTCACGGGACGCCCCAGGCGGTCCCGGCGGACACCATTCAGGGACATCCAGCCGTTGAACGAGGGAGCACCTCCATGTCGGTCCACCTGCTGTCCGAGCCGATCGCCGCCGCCTACCTGACCTCAGGGCGTCTCTGGTCCTTGGTGGCCGCGCTGGCGGGAGTGATCGGGGTGATCGCCGGAGGGCTTGCCCTCGCTCGCTTCCGCTCCGGCAACACCCGGCGCGGGGCCTTCGTGGCGCTCGCGGCGGGGCTGCTCGGCATGGCGGGCGGTGGTTACGTCGTGGTCGCCGCCGAGGGCGGTCCCGGCACCGGCGGCGGGATCGTCGGCGGGTTCGTGGCCCTGGTGATCGGGTCGCTCGCCGCGATCCTCGGAGGGCTCGCCCTGTCGCGTGCCCGTCGCGTCGTCTGAGGCTCGAATGTCCACAAGGGACGCTGTCCTGTCCCGCCGGAGTGTTGCGAAAGCCACTCTCACAACGTTGAAGGTTGCGAAAGTGGCTTTCGCAACGTCAGGCGGGGCAGGGCCCGGCACCGCCCTGGCGACCATGTCGCGAAAGCCACTTTCGGGACACCAAACGTCCCGAAAGT
>NZ_JBHVKW010000183.1:0-7017 GCF_042797905.1 Amycolatopsis sp. NPDC057786 | reverse complement strand
AGGAAGGGGGCCTTCATGTACTTCAGGCAAGCAAGGCTCAGGTACCGACCACTCAAGAGCCGAAGGTGTCCGGGTCCGGACCGGTGCGCGTCCCGTCGTCGAATTCGGCGAGGGCCGCGAGATCGTCGTCGGCCAGTTCGAAGTCGAATACGTCGAAGTTCTCGCGAATCCGGGACGGCGTCACGGATTTCGGGATGGCGACCGTGCCGAGCTGCAGATGCCAGCGCAGCACCAGTTGCGCGGGGCTTTTGCCGTATTTGGCCGCGAGGGCGGTCAGTGTCGGGTCCGAGAGCAGCGAACCCTGCGCGAGCGGGCTCCAGGCCTCGGTGACGATGCCGTGCTCGGCGTGAAACTCCCGCAACGCCTTCTGCTGGAGCCGCGGGTGCAGCTCGACCTGGTTGACCGCGGGCACGATCCCGGTCTCGTCGAACAGCCGCCGCAGATGCGGGACGTGGAAGTTCGACACCCCGATGGCGCGCACCCGGCCGTCCGCGTAGAGCTTTTCCAGCGCCCGCCAGGTTTCGACGTACTTCCCGCGGGCAGGCGTCGGCCAGTGGATCAGGTACAGGTCCACGCGGTCCAGGCCGAGTTCCGCGAGGCTCGCGTCGAACGCCCGGAGCGCCTCGTCGTAGCCGTGGCCCGGATTCGGCAGTTTCGTGGTGACGAACAGTTCGTCGCGAGGTACTCCCGCCGAGCGGATCGCCTCGCCGACACCGGCTTCGTTCCGGTACGACGCGGCGGTGTCGATGCTCCGGTACCCGGCCTCGATGGCGGTCCGGACGACCTTGGCCGTGTCGCCCTCGGGGACCTGCCAGACGCCGAAACCGAGTTGGGGGATGGCTACCTCGTTGTTCAGGACGACGGAAGGCACGGCCATGGAAGAGGAATCCTCACTGGAGTCTGTGGCAGGGCTTCTTTGACCCGCATCATTCCACCCCGCGCGCGGCGTACGCGCGCAGATATTCCGCCGTGTCCGCGTCGGCCGGGAAGAAGGACTCGATCACCAGCTCGGCCACCGTGACGTCCAACGGCGTCCCGAAGGTGGAGACCGTGCTGAAGAACGTGAGCTCGGCGTCCTCGTGCCGCAGCTTCAACGGGACGAAAATGTCGCCCGGCCCGGGGACCTCCACCTCGGGGACGGGATCCGCGCACGGATAGGAGAGCAGTTCCTCCAGCAGTTCGGTCAGCGCCGGGTCGGCCGTCTGCGTCACCTGCCGCCGCAGCCTGCCGAGCAGATGGGCGCGCCACTCCCCCAGGTTCAGCACGTGCGGCGCCATCCCGTCCGGATGCAGCGTCACCCGGAGGACGTTGACCGGCGGCGTCATCAAGGCGGGCGAGACCAGGCCGGTCATGATCGAGATGCTCGCGTTGGCGTCGACCAGGTTCCACCAGCGGTCGGCGACGGCCGCCGGGTACGGCTCGTGGCTGGTCATCAGCTGCCGGACCGCCTTGCGCACGGCCGCCATTTCCGGGGCACCGAGCCCGCTTTCGGCGTACGCGGGCGCGTAACCCGCCGCCAGCAACAGCTGATTGCGTTCCCTCAAGGGCACCTCCAGGTGCTCGCCGAGCCGCAGCACCATCTCGCGGCTGGGCTTGGACCGGCCGGTCTCCACGAAGCTCAGGTGCCGGGTGGAGATATCCGCCGAGATGGCGAGATCCAGCTGGCTGATCCGGCGGCGGTCACGCCATTCGCGGAGGAGTTCGCCGACGGGGCGGCCCGCGCGGCTCGCGGTCACTGTGGTCGTCACGATCACGAACCTACGGCCCCGCACGCGGAGCCGCCATTACCTCCCGCGTAATCGACGGGACCCGCTTCAGCCGACAGAGTTGCGGCATCGGTTACCCCACAGGAAAACGAGGAGACACCATGTCGGACATCCAGCGCGTCGCCGAGCAGTACATCGCCGTGTGGAACGAGACCGACGCGGACAAGCGCCGCGCGCTCATCGCCGAAGTGTTCACCGAGGACGCCGCCTACACCGACCCGCTCGGCGCGGTCACCGGCCACGACGGTGTCGACGGCTTCATCGCCGGCGCGCAGGCGCAGTTCGCCGGTCTGAAGTTCAGCCTGCCGGCCGCCCCCGACGCGCACCACGACATCGCGCGGTTCCAGTGGTACCTCGGCCCGGAGGGCGCGGAAGAGCCGCTGGCGATCGGCTTCGACGTCATCACCGTCGAGGACGGGCGGATCAAGCAGGTGCTGGGCTTTCTCGACAAGATGCCCGGCTGATCCTCAGGCGAAGGCCTCCGGTGGCGGGCAGGAGCAGACGAGGTTGCGGTCCCCCGCGGCCCCGTCGATCCGCCGCACCGGGGGCCAGATCTTCGACGCGGTGAACCCGGCCGGGAAGACCGCGATCTCCCTGCTGTACGGCCGGTCCCACTCACCCGCGAGACAGCGCGCGGTGTGCGGGGCGTTGCGCAGCGGGCTTTCGGCCACCGGCCACTCCCCCGCGGCGACCTTCTCGATCTCGGCGCGGATCGCGATCATCGCGTCGCACAACCGGTCGAGTTCGCCGAGATCCTCGCTCTCGGTGGGCTCGACCATGAGCGTTCCCGCGACCGGGAAGGACATCGTCGGCGCGTGGAGCCCGTAGTCGGCCAGCCGCTTGGCGACGTCGTCCACCGTGACGCCGGTCCGTTTGGTGATCGCGCGGAGGTCGAGGATGCACTCGTGCGCCACGAGTCCCTCGTGCCCGGAGTACAGCACCGGATAGTGCCCGGCGAGACGTTTCGCGACGTAGTTGGCGTTCGCGACCGCGGTCAAGGTCGCCCGCCGCAGGCCGTCGGCGCCCATCATCCGGACGTAGGCCCACGAGATCGGCAGGATCGACGCGCTCCCCCACGGCGCGGCGCTGATCGGGCCCACCCCAGTGGCCGGGCCGGCGTCCGGCTGCAGCGGGTGGTTCGGCAGGTACGGCGCCAGATGCGCGCGGACGCCGATCGGGCCGATACCCGGCCCGCCGCCACCGTGCGGGATGCAGAAGGTCTTGTGCAGGTTCAGATGGGAGACGTCGGCGCCGAACTTCCCGTACTGCGCGACCCCGATCAGCGCGTTCAGGTTCGCGCCGTCGACGTACACCTGACCGCCCGCGTCGTGCACCAGCGCGCAGACCTCGCGGACGGTGTCCTCGTAGACGCCGTGCGTCGAGGGGTAGGTGATCATGATCGCGGCGAGGTCGTCCGCGTGCTCGTCCACAGTGGACCGGAGGTGGCCGAGGTCGATGTTGCCCTCGTCGTCGCATTTGACGACCACCACGCGCATCCCGGCCATGACCGCGCTGGCCGCGTTCGTCCCGTGCGCGCTGGACGGGATCAGGCAGACGTCGCGCGCCGCGTTCCCGCGTTCGCGGTGGTACGCGCGGATCGCCAGCAGTCCGGCGAACTCGCCCTGGCTGCCGGCGTTCGGCTGCAGGGAAACCGCGTCGTAGCCGGTGATGCCGGCGAGCCAGCGCTCCAGGTCCTTCACGACGGTGAGCAGGCCGGCCGCGTCCTCGGCGGGCACGAACGGATGCAGACCGGCGAACTCGGGCCAGGTGATCGGCTCCATCTCGGCCGTGGCGTTGAGCTTCATCGTGCACGAGCCGAGCGGGATCATGCTCCGGTCGAGCGCGACGTCCTTGTCGGACAACGACCTCAGGTACCGGAGCAGCGCCGTCTCCGAGCGGTGCGCGTGGAAGACCGGATGCGTCAGGTAGTCGCTGGTGCGGCGCAGATCCGGCGGGAAGCCGTCCGCGGTATCCGCGTCGAGTGAGTCCACATCGGATACCGCGACCCCGAACGCCTTCCACACCAACGAAAGGTGCTCACGGGTCGTCGTCTCGTCACACGCGACGGCGACGTGGTCCGCGTCCACGGGCCGAAGGTTGACCCCGAGTTCCCTCGCGGTGGCGACGACCCCGGTCGCGCGGCCGGGGACGGCGACCATGACGGTGTCGAAGAACTCGCAGTGCACGACGTCGACACCACTCTCGGCGAGCCCAGCCGCGAGCACGGTGGCCATCCGGTGCGCGCGGTTCGCGATGGCGCGCAGGCCTTCGGGACCGTGGTACACCGCGTACATCGACGCGATCACCGCCAGCAGCACCTGGGCGGTGCAGATGTTGCTCGTCGCCTTCTCGCGGCGGATGTGCTGCTCGCGGGTCTGGAGCGCGAGCCGGTACGCGGGCGCGCCGTCGGCGTCCTTCGACACCCCGACCAACCGGCCGGGCAGCTGCCGTTCGAGACCCTGCCGGACGGCGAGGTACGCCGCGTGCGGCCCGCCGAAGCCCATCGGGACCCCGAACCGCTGCGTGGACCCGATCGCGACGTCGGCGCCGAGCTCACCGGGCGACCGCAGCAGGGTCAGCGCCAGCGGATCCGCGGCCATCACCACCGCCGAGCCCAGCGCCTTGGCCTCGGTGATGGTGTGCTCCCATTCGCGCACGACACCCGACGCGCCCGGATACGACAGCAGCACGCCGAAGAAGTCGCCGCCGAGCCCGAGCCCGGTGATGCCCTGGGACAGATCCGCGGTCACCAGCTCGATGCCGAGCGGTTCGGCGCGGGTGCGCAGCACGTCGATCGTCTGCGGAAGAGTGTCCTCGTCGACCACGAACCGGTTCGACTTCGCCTTGCCCGCCCGGCGGACCAGCGTCATCGCCTCCGCCGCGGCGGTCGCCTCGTCGAGCATGGACGCGTTGGCGATCGGCAGGCCGGTCAGGTCGGACACCATCGTCTGGAAGTTCAGCAGTGCTTCGAGGCGGCCTTGCGAGATCTCCGGCTGATACGGCGTGTACGCGGTGTACCAGGCCGGGCTCTCCAGCACGTTCCGGCGGATCACCGGCGGGGTCACGGTGTCGTGGTAGCCGAGACCGATCATCTGGACCATCGGCCGGTTGCGCGCGGCCAGCGCGCGGAGTTCGGCGAGCGCGCCGGTCTCGGTGGCGGGCGGCGGGAGCTCCAGCGGTGCCGCGGACTCCCGCAGCGACGCGGGGACTGCCCGCTCGGCGAGCTCGTCCAACGAAGCGACGCCGACGACGTCGAGGATGCGCGCGAGTTCTTCGGTGCCGGGACCGATGTGCCGGTCCGCGAAGGGGGTTCCGGATTCGAGAGCGGCCAGTGAAACGGGCTCCATCGGGGACCTCCCAAGACGCGGGGGTGGGGCCGGGACGATTGTCCTGGCCCTCCCCACTCTGTCCGTACCCCCGAGGGGGGCGCCTGAGAGTTTCGCCCGAGTGTTGAGCCGGGCTTGCACCGTCGGCGGGGCCGCCAGGCTGTGACCTGGCGAACCACTTTCCAGAGGCGTCTCTTCCGCGCGGTCCAGGGTGCCTGAGAGGTTCCGGGGAGGACTTGCTCCTTCGGCGCCGAGCTCAACGGTTATCGGCTCGGTCTCTCCCGCGCGGATTCGTCGACCGCGGAAGTGAGCCTACCCTGCCGCGTCCGCGGCCTCATGATCAGCCGGTGCGACGGGCGTTGCGGCGCTGCGTGAGCTCGTCTGGTGTGACCGTTTCGATCACGCCGCCGTCGGCCCGCTCGGCCGGGAACTCGTGGATGGTGCCGCTGATCTCCTGCATCGCGCCGCTGACCGCGATCCCGAAGACACCCTGCCCGCCCTGGAGTAAATCGACGATCTCTTCGGGCGAAGTGCACTCGTAGACGGTGGTGCCGTCGGAGAACAGGGTGACCTTGGCGAGGTCGCGGACGCCGCGCAGGCGCAGGTGGTCGACGGCGACGCGAATGTTCTGCAGGGAGACGCCGGTGTCGAGCAGCCGCTTGACGACCTTCAGGACAAGGATGTCCTTGAACGAGTAGAGCCGCTGCGAACCGGAGCCGTGCGCCGTGCGAATGCTCGGCGCGACCAGCTTCGTGCGGGCCCAGTAGTCGAGCTGCCGGTAGGTGATCCCGGCGATCTGGCAGGCGGCGGGGCCGCGGTAGCCGACGAGTTCGTCCGGGAGGGAAGAGTCGGGGAACAGCTCGCCCTGCTCGCCGTCAGCGACCGGAACGAGCGGCTCTTGAGGGCTACCAGCCTCGACCACGCCATGCCTCCCCTCGCCCGACCTGGCGGCCGGCGAACAAAGCCGCGCGGACCCACGTGAGTCCGCACCGGAGTTCCTCGTCAAGACGAATGCCCCAGACATCCGAATCACACCTTGGCGATTCACCTTCATTGAAGGTAAGCGCGTCCGGCAAAGCGGTCAACGCGACGCGCGGTCCACCTCAAGCTCTTCTTGAGGCTTGTCGAACACGGTCCCCCATTCGGCGGCATGGTTGTCACCTTTACTCGGTCGTGTTATTTTTTACTCATGCAAGTAACTCACTCCACCCAGAGCGCCATGCAAGAGGTACAGGCGGAGCTGGGGCTGTCGGTCACCGAGGCGGCCCGGCGGGCCCAGATCATCGGAGCCACGATCGCGACGATCTCGGACCTCGGCTACCACAAGACGTCGTTCGCGAAGATCAAGGAGCGGGCCGGGCTGTCCAGCACCCGGATCATCTCGTACCACTTCACCAACAAGGCGGGCCTGATGCAGGCCGTGGTCACCACCGCGACCGGGATGAAGGACAAGTTCCTCGAGGAGCGGATCCAGGGCACGACCGACCGGGCCGGGCTGCTGCGCGGTTACATCGAGTCGGAGATCGCGTTCCTCGGCTCGTACCCGGAACTGGTGCGGGTCATGGTCGAGATGGGTTCGAGCGGCTCGGACGCCGAGGGCTGGTTCATGTCGGCGCCGCTGGTCGAAGAGTTCCGGACCGGCAGGCTCGAACGCCAGCTCCGGCAGGGACAGCAGGAAGGCGCTTTCGGCGAGTTCGCGCCGGACGTGATGGCGTTGTCGATCGCGCAGGCCATCGACGGTGTCGCGGCGAAGTTCGCGGCGGATCCGAAGCTGGACCTGGAGCGGTACGGGCGGGAGCTGGCGGACCTGTTCGTCAAGGCGACCGCGGCCTGATCCGCGGTCGACGTTGCGAAAGCCACTTTAGCAACCATCAAAAGTTCGAAAGTTGGTTTAGCAAACCCCCGCCCAACCCCCCCACCCACCA
>NZ_JBHVKW010000182.1:0-7093 GCF_042797905.1 Amycolatopsis sp. NPDC057786 | reverse complement strand
TCCTTGCGCCAGGCGCAAGGAAGGGGGCCTTCATGTACTTCAGGCGGGCACGGGCGCCGCTCCCTTGAAGGCATCCAGCGTCTCAAAGGGGGCCTTCACGGACCGGCCATCCCGTGATCACTCCACGAGAAAGGTGGCGGAGCCGGGAACCGAAGACGACCTTTCGACGACTTGTGGGGCTGAATCGTGCGGCCCGGCGAGCGGAGAGAGATGCACTGGTACGAGGACGACGACCTGTGGGTCGGCTTCGCGGACGTGATGTTCCCGCCCAGCCGGGCCGAAGAGGCCGAACGCCTGACCGCCACGTCACCGCTGCTCAAGGTCGCCGACGGCGCGAAGGTGCTCGATCTGGCGTGCGGCCCGGCGATCCACGTCGTGCCGCTGGCGAAGAGGGGCGCCGACGTGACCGGCGTCGACCTCAGCCCGGCGATGCTCGAACGCGCGCGCGAAGCCTGCGAAAACGCGGGAGTCGCGGCGAAGCTGATCCAGGCCGACATGCTCGAATACACCGAACCTGCCGCGTACGACCTGATCATCAACATGTACACGTCGTTCGGCTACTTCACCGAGCCGGGCGACAACCTCACGGTGCTGCGAAACGCCTACACCAGTCTCGCGCCCGGCGGCAGGCTGCTGATCGACGTACTCGGCAAGGAGGTGCTGGCCGGCTGGGTCGGCCGCCCGAAGGCGGTCGACGTCGACGGCGGGACGGTGTTCATGCGCGATACCATCCTCGACGACTGGACCCGGCTCAGGACCGAGTGGACTCTGGTGCGCGACGGCGAGGCGAAACAGGCGTCGATCCTTTCCTTCTTGTACAGCGCCCAGGAATTGAAGGCGCTGTTCGAGACGGCGGGCTTCACCGGCGTCGAGTGCTTCGGTGACTTCGACGGCTCGCCTTACGACAACCACGCGCGCCGCCTGATCGTGCGTGGTGAACGTGCCGGCTGAACCTCTCCGTCTCTTCGCGGAACCGGATGACGACACCGCGCGCCCGCTCCGGCTCACGGGCCCGGTGATCCTGCTGTCGGTCGCGCTCCTGATCTCGCTGATCGCGGGCATCGCGCTCGGCCCGTCGAACGTCGCGCTCACGGATGTCCTGCGCTACCTGGGAAAGGCGATCACCGGCGGCACCATCACCGGCGACGAGGTCACCGGGTATTCGATCGTCTGGCAGGTCCGCACCCCGCGGGTGCTGCTGGCGGCCGTCGTCGGCGCGGGGCTCGCGGTGGTCGGCGTCGCGGTACAGGCCCTCGTCCGCAACGCCCTCGCCGATCCGTTCGTGCTCGGGATCTCGTCGGGTGCCTCGGTCGGCGCCGCCGCCGTCGTCGTGTTCGGCCTGTTCGCCGGGCTCGGCGTGCTGGCGCTGTCGACGGCCGCCTTCCTCGGCGCGCTCGGCGCGACCGTGATCGTCTATCTGGCCGCCCGCAGCAAAGTCGGCCTGACGCCGTTGCGCCTCGTGCTCACCGGGGTCGCGCTCACGTATGCCTTCCAGGCCGTGATGAGCGTGCTCGTCTACCTGTCGCCGAACGGCCAGGCCGCGCAGACCGTGCTGTTCTGGCTGCTCGGCAGCCTCGGCGCGGCGACGTGGGCGTCCCTGCCGCTGGCCGCGCTCGGCGTGACCGTCGCGGTCGTGGTCCTGCTGCGCTACGGCACCGCGCTCGACGTCCTGTCCATGGGCGACGAGACCGCGATGAGCCTCGGCACCGACGCGGCCGCGCTGCGCCGCTGGCTCTTCCTGCTCACCGCGGTCGTCACCGGTTTGCTCGTGGCGGTCAGCGGCTCGATCGGGTTCGTCGGGCTGGTCCTGCCACATGTGGTGCGGATGATCGCCGGTTCGGGGCACCGCCGGGTGCTGGCATTGGCGCCGTTGGTGGGCGCGGTCTTCCTGGTGTGGGTCGACCTGCTCGCCCGCACGCTCGTCGCACCCGAGGAACTGCCGCTCGGCGTGATCACCGCGCTCATCGGCGTTCCGGTGTTCCTCGTCGTGATGCGGCGCCGCGGCTACGCGTTCGGAGGCCGCTGATGCTGTCGCTGCGCGAACTTTCCGTCGAGGTGGCCGGGTCGACGCTGATCCGCGAGCTGTGCCTGGACGTCGGCGCCGGCGAGGTCGTCGGCCTCCTCGGCCCCAACGGCAGCGGCAAGTCGACGGCGTTGCGCTGTGTCTACCGGGCGCTGTCGCCGTCCGGTGGTGCGGTCCTGCTCGACGGGACCGACCTCGCCGGGCAGGGGCTGCGCGACACCGCCCGCCGGATCGCCGCGCTCACCCAGGACAGCCGGGCGGATCTGGACTTCACCGTCGAGGAGGTCGTCGCGCTCGGGCGGTCGCCGCATCAGCGCGGAAACCTCCGGCTGTCGGCTCGCGAACGCGCGCTGTGCCGGGAAGCGTTGCGGCGGATGGACATCACCCATCTCGCCCAGCGCAGTGTGCTGACGCTCTCGGGTGGCGAACGGCAGCGGGTGCTGGTGGCGAGGGCGCTCGTGCAGGAACCGGAGGTACTGGTCCTCGACGAGCCGACCAACCATCTCGACGTCCGGCACCAGGTGGAACTGCTGAAGTTCCTGCGTGACTGCGGGCTCACCGTGCTCGTCGCGCTGCACGACCTCAACCTCGCCGCGGCCGTCTGTCATCGGATCGCGTTGCTGCGCGGCGGATCGCTCGTCGCCTCCGGAACCCCGGCCGAAGTGCTCACCCCCGGAACGGTCCGCGCCGTGTTCGGCGTCGAGGTCACCCAGGTGACCCATCCCGTGACCGGGGCGCTCCAACTGCTCTACGACCTTCCCGCCGATGAAACCGAGGGGATCACACGATGAAGCCGTCCAGGGTGACCGCGCTCTTCGCCGCGGCGCTGCTCCTGAGCGCCTGCGGTGCCCAGGTCGAGGCCGGGCCGACCGCGCCGGCACAGGCCACGGTGACCAATTGCGGCGCGCAAGTCTCCTTCCCGGCACCGCAACGTCCTGTCGCCTATGACGTTTCGGGCGCCGAGAAGATGTTCGCGCTCGGGCTCGCCGGCCGCATGCGCGGCTACGTGATGAATTCGCTGGGCGACCCGTCGATCGCCGGTTCGCCATGGAAGGACGACTACGCCAAGGTCGAACGGCTCGGCACCTCGCGGGTCACCCGTGAGATCCTGGTCAACGCCAAGGCGGACTGGGTGATCGCGGGCTGGAACTCCGGGTTCAGCGAGGAACGTGGGATCACGCCGAAACTGCTGGAGCAGGTCGGTATCCGGAGCTACCTGCACACCGAGACCTGCTGGGAGTATCCGGCGGCGAAGTCGGAAGTGACGCCGCTCGAAGCGCTCTACACCGATCTGCGCAATCTCGGCGACATCTTCGGTGTCCGCCAGCGGGCCGACGAGCTGGTCACGGAACTCAAGGGGCGCTTCGACAAGGTCCGTTCCGGAGCGCCGAAGACACCGCCCGCCAAGGTGTTCGTCTACGACTCCGGCACCGATCAGCCGTTCACCTCCGGGAAACACGCCGCTCCCAACGACATCATCGACGCCGCGGGCGGGACCAACGTCTTCCGTGATCTGCCGGACGGCTGGGGGAGCGTCGGCTGGGAAGCCGTGGTCAAGACCGAACCCGAGGTGATCGTCGTGGTGGACTACGCCGACCAGCCGGCGCAGGAAAAGATCGCGTTCCTCAAATCCGCGCCACAGCTGAAGAACACGCCCGCCGTCCGGGACAACCGGTTCCACGTCATCTCGTACGGAGACCTCGTGAGCGGCCCTCGCAACGCGGCGGGCGCCGAATCGCTGGCCGCGTATCTGCGCTCGATCGGCCGGTGACCGCGATGTCCGCGCTGGTCCACGAACACGTCACCGACGCGATCAAGACACCCGCGTTGATCCGGCTCGAACCGAACATCGTGCTGATCCGCTTCGAGACCCTGAAGGTCTACGCGGCGCTCGGCGCGGTGCGGTCGCTGCTCGCCGACGGCACCGTCCGAAAAGGACAAACGCTGATCGACAGCTCCAGCGGGATCTACGCGCTCGCGCTGGCGATGGCCTGTCATCGTTACGGTCTTCGTTGCCATATCGTCGCGTCCACCACCGTCGACCTCACCATGCGTTCGCAGCTGGAGATCCTGGGCGCGACGGTGGACCAGATGCCGCCGTCGGACGATCTCCGCCTCGACCAGCGGCGCCGGGTCGCCCGCGTGCACGAACTGCTGGAACGTCATCCGGACATGCACTGGATGCGCCAGTACCACGACCCCGTGCACTACGTGGGCTACGCCGAGGTCGCCGATCTCGTGGCCCGCGCGCTGCCGTCCGGGCCGCTCACCGTCGTCGGCAGTGTGGGCACCGGCGCGTCGACCGGCGGGATCGCCCGCTCGCTGCGTGAACGCGATCCCGACGTCCGCCTGACCGGGGTCCAGCCGTTCGGCAGCGTCACCTTCGGCAGCGAACGGTTCACCGATCCGGACGCGATCATCGCGGGGATCGGCTCCGCCATCCCGTTCGGCAACGTGGATCACGCGCTGTACGACCGGATCCACTGGCTGGACTTCGTGCACGCCATGGCCGCGACCGTCGGTCTGATGCGTGACCACGCCGTGTTCGCCGGGCTTTCCACCGGCGCGGCGTACCTCGTCGCGGGCTGGGAGGCGGCGCGGAATCCGGATCGGACCCACGTCGTGATCGGCGCGGACACCGGACACCGTTACACCGCAAGGGTTTTCGCCCGGCACCGGGAAGCCGTCGACCCGGCGGGCCTCGCGCCGCGCGAGATCGCCTCACTCGACGAACTCGCCCTGCCGTGGGCGGCGATGGACTGGCGGCGCCGCCGGTTCGGGATACCCGTGCAGCCGTCGTACCGGAAGGAGCGGGTGTCGTGACCGTCGTCCTGCTGGAAGCACTCACCTTCGGCCTGGGCAGGCTCGCCGACGCGGCCGCGGAGGCCGGGCGGAAACTGGTGCTGTTCACCGGAAATCGCGACATCTACCGCTACGAACTCGGCGTCCTCGGGCCGGACCGGGTCGAGGTCGTCGACATCGACACCACCGACATCGCGGCCTGTGAGACCGCGTTGCGCGCCATCCCGGACCTCGCCGGGATCATCAACTCGACCGACACTTGGGCACTGCCCGGCGCGGAACTCACCGCCCGGCTCGGCCTGCCCGGGCCGGACGCGGCCGCCGTGCGGGTGCTGCGGGACAAGGGCGCGGTGCGCGACCGGCTGTACGAACACGGGCTCACCCGCGGCAGGCCGGTGCCGGTCGTGGTCGCCGAGGAACTCGGGTTTCCCTTGGTGGTCAAGGATTCTTCGGGAACGTCGTCGCGGGGTGTCTGGCTCGTCCGCGATCAGGCCGAACTCGAACGAGCCAGGCTGGAGGCGAAGACCACGCCGCTCAAGGGACATCTGATCGCCGAACCGTATTTCACCGGCCCGCTCTACAGCGCGGAAACCGTCACCTGGCAAGGAAGGACGCGGCTGCTCGGGATCCTCTCCCGTCAGTTGTCGCCCGAGCCGGTGCGGCGTGAGGAAGCCGCCGCGTTCCCGGTAGCCTTCTCCGCGGCCGAGTACGCGGGCTTGGCCGACTGGATCGGCCGGGTGCTCAAGGCCGCCGGACACGAGCAGGGATTCGCGCACACCGAATTCGTGCTGACCGCCGACGGTCCGGAGGTCGTCGAGATCAACATCCGGATCGGCGGGGCGATGCTCGGCGAGGCGTTGTGCCGGTCGTTGGGCACCAACGTCTATTCCGCGATGATCGCCATGGCGCTTGGCGAGGAACCCGCTTTGCTCACCGAGGAAGTCGGTGGGGGACCGGGTGTCGCGTTCGTACTGGCGTACCCGGCCGCGGAAGGCGTGCTGAAGGGTTGGTCGGGGCTCGACAGGCTGCCCGGCCTGCCCGGTTCGCCGGAGTGGTATCCGACGGCGAGCCCCGGCGACGAGATCCGGCACCTCGCGGATCAGCGGTCGTGCACCGGGATCGTCCTCGCCGAAGGGCCGACGGCGGAGCTGGCGTTGCATCGCGCGCTGGCCGCGGCGGGCGGGATCACGCCGGAGATCGATTCTTGAGAGTTCTCTCAGATGGATAGCTCTACTTTCTGTTTTGGGAAGTAGGGCTATCCATCTGGAGGGAAGCGTGGACGGGACAGTGGGCAGGCGCGCGGTGCTCGGGGGCGCGATGGCGGCCGGTGTCACGATGCTGGCGGCGAACACGGCCACGGCGGGGGAAGACCGGCGGCGGTTCGCGGGCAAGGTCGTGCTCGTCACAGGGGCGACGTCGGGGATCGGCCGTGCGACGGCCATCGTGTTCGCCGC
This sequence comes from Amycolatopsis sp. NPDC057786, assembly GCF_042797905.1. Lineage (NCBI taxonomy): Bacteria > Bacillati > Actinomycetota > Actinomycetes > Pseudonocardiales > Pseudonocardiaceae > Amycolatopsis > Amycolatopsis sp. NPDC057786. The sequence continues at coordinate 814 of NZ_JBHVKW010000182.1, read as the reverse complement.
GGCCGGCGCGAAAGTCGGTTTCTGTGGCAGGCGGGAAGAGCTCGGGCGTGAGGTCGAGCGGGAGATCCGCCGCGCGGGCGGGGAAGCGACCTATCTCCGGGCGGACGTCCGGGTTCCCGAACAGGTTCAGTCCTTTGTGGACACCGTCGTCCGGCGGTACGGCAGGCTCGACATCGCGTTCAACAACGCCGGGATCCACCTCGGCAAGCCGCTGCACGAAATCTCCCTCGACGAGTGGGAGGACGTGCAGCGCACCAACGCGCGTGGCGTGTTCCTCTCGATCAAGTACGAGGTGCCGCATCTGCTGAAGGCGGGCGGCGGGGTGATCGTCTGCACCGCGTCGGCGCAGGCCGACCAGACCAGGCCGGGGCACGCCGCCTACACCGCGAGCAAACGCGCCGTGCAGGGCCTGGTGCGCGCGGCCGCGCTGGACTACGGCGCGAAGGGGATCCGGGTGCTCTCGATCGATCCGGGGACGATCGATACCAGGCTGGTGCGCCCGCCGGGTATCCCGGACGACCTGTGGGCGCGGTTCAAGGAGGCTTGGGGGCCGCTGAACGTCCACGGCCTGCGGAGGATGGGGGAAGCCGCGGACATCGCTTCGGCCGTTCTCGCCCTGGCGTCACCGGATTTCGGCTATCTGACCGGGACTTCCGTTCTCGTCGACGGTGGTTTGAACGCCGGGCGGCCGATGGCGATGCCGCCGGGGTTCACCCCGCCCGCCTGAGCGGCTGGTTCGCTTGATGGCGCGGGTGGCAGGTTGCGAAAGCCACTTTCGCAACGTTGAAGGTTGCGAAAGTGGCTTTCGCAACGT
>NZ_JBHVKW010000181.1:0-7398 GCF_042797905.1 Amycolatopsis sp. NPDC057786 | reverse complement strand
CGCAAAACCCTCAACTGGGACACCCCAGCCGAACGACTCAACAAGCTACTGTCCTAACAGGAGCACGTTGCGACGATCGCATGAATCCACCCGGTTCCAACCGTCCTTACCACTCACGAGCTTTAGACGGGGATGACCGTCGGCACGATCATCGGACGGCGCCGGTAGGTGTCGGCGACCCAGCGGCCGACGACGCGGCGCACGGCCTGCGCGATGCGGTGCGTGTCGGTGATGCCCTCGGCCTCGGTCCTGGCGAGTTCCATCTCCACCATCGGAAGCACGGCGTCGAGCGCCTTCGGGTCGTCGGAGAACCCGCGTCCGGACACCGTCGGGCGGGTCACCGCGCGGCCGGTGCTGGTGTCGACGGCGACGGTGATGGCGATGAAACCGCCTTCGCCGAGCACGAGCCTGTCGGACAAGGTCGACTCGCCGACGTCGCCGACCGAGAGGCCGTCGACGTACACGTGCCCGACCTCGACCCGGCCGGTCCGCGTGGCCTTGCCGTCGACGAGGTCGACCACGACGCCGTCCTCGGCGATGACCACGTTCTCCGGCGCGACACCGGTGCGCACGGCCAGCTCTCCGTTGGCGCGCAGGTGCTTCCACTCGCCGTGCACCGGCATGACGTTGCTGGGGCGCACCGCGTTGTACAGGTACAGCAGCTCGCCCGCCGACGCGTGCCCGGACACGTGCACCTTGGCGTTGCCCTGGTGCACGACGTTCGCGCCGAGCCGGGTGAGGCCGTTGACGACGCCGAAGACCGCGGTCTCGTTGCCCGGGATCATCGAGCTGGCCAGTACGACGGTGTCGCCGGCGCGGATCGAGATCTGCCGGTGCTCGCCGCGCGCCATCCGCGACAGCGCCGACAGCGGCTCGCCCTGCGAACCGGTCGACACGAACAGCACCTTGCTCTCGGGCAGGTCGCCCGCCTGGTCGAGGTTGACCAGCAGGCCGTCGGGCACGTTCAGCAGCCCGAGGTCGGCGGCGATCCCCATGTTCCGGACCATCGAGCGGCCGACGAAGGCGACCCGGCGGCCGTGCCGGACGGCGGCGTCGAGCACCTGCTGGACGCGGTGCACGTGGCTGGCGAAGCAGGCGACGATGACGCGCTGGCCGACCTTGCGGACGACGTCGTCGAGCACCGGGCCGATGTCGCGTTCCGGCATGACGAACCCGGGCACCTCGGCGTTGGTCGAGTCGACGCAGAACAGGTCCACGCCCTCGTCGCCGAGCCGGGAGAACCCGGCGAGGTCGGTCAGCCTGCCGTCGAGCGGGAGCTGGTCGAGCTTGATGTCGCCGGTGTGCAGCACGACACCCGCGGGTGTGCGGATGGCCACCGCGAGCGCGTCCGGGATCGAGTGGTTGACCGCGAAGAACTCCAGGTCGAACTCGCCGACCTTGCGTCGTTCGCCCTCGCGGACCTCGATCAGGTTCGGCCGCTGCCGGTGCTCCTTGGCCTTGGCCGCGAGCAGCGCGTTCGTGAACCGGGAGCCGTAGATCTTCAGGTCCGGGACCAGCCGCAGCAGGAACGGGACGGCGCCGATGTGGTCCTCGTGCCCGTGGGTGAGGACGAGGCCGTCGATGTCCTCGAGGCGGTCTTCGATCGCGCGGAAGTCGGGCAGGATCAGGTCGACGCCGGGCTGGTCGTCTTCGGGGAAGAGCACCCCGCAGTCGACGATCAGCAGACGGCCGCCGAATTCGAAGACGGTCATGTTGCGGCCGACTTCGCCGATTCCGCCGAGCGCGACCACGCGCAAGGCGCCTTCGGGCAGCGCGGGCGGTGGGGTGGTCGGTCCGGGTCCGGTTGGCAATGAACTCACCGAGGCATGGTCCCTACGCTGGTATGTGAGGTCGGCGCCGTGTAGGCCGCCGCTGAATCTGCTTGTGCCACTCGTGCACCATGCCAGTCACTGGCGGCGCTTTCCCCGAGCGGCACGCCTCCCTGGGCGAGATCCGCGGAAATCGCCTGGAGCTGCTCGTCGTTCGCGGCCACGATGGGCAGCCGCGGGTCACCGATGTCGAATCCGCGCAGCCGCAGGGCCGCCTTCGAGAACGCCACCCCGCCGACCCGGGACATCGCCCGCAGGACCGGCAGCATGCCGCGGTGGTTGGTGCGCGCGGTCGAGGTGTCGCCGGACTCGTAGGCGTCCATCATGCCGCGGATACGGCCCGCCACGACGTGCCCGATGACGCTGACGACTCCGGTGCCGCCGACCGAGACCCACGGGAGGTTGAGGCCGTCGTCACCGGAGTAGTAGGCGAGCTGGGTGTTCGCGATGACCTCGGAGCCGGCGATCAGGTCGCCCTTGGCGTCCTTGACCGCGAGGATGCGCGGGTGCTCGGCCAGCCGCAGCAGCGTGTCGACCTCGATGGGGACGATCGAGCGCGGCGGGATGTCGTAGAGCATCACCGGCAGCTCGGTGGCGTCGGCGACCGTGGTGAAGTGCGCGTAGAGCCCGGCCTGGCTGGGCCGCGAGTAGTACGGCGTGACGACGAGGACACCGTGCGCGCCCGCCGCTTCGGCCTGCTTCGCCTGCTCGATGCTGTGCGCGGTGTTGTTCGTGCCCGCCCCGGCGACGATCGTCGCGCGGTCACCGACGGCTTCGACGACGGCGCGGACGAGATCGGCCTTCTCGGCGTCGGTCGTCGTGGGGCTCTCCCCGGTCGTGCCGTTCACGACGAGACCGTCGTTGCCCAGTTCCACGAGGTGTTCGGCCAGCTCCTGCGCCCGCTTCAGGTCCAGCGCGCCGTCGGCGTCGAAGGGGGTGGCCATCGCGGTGAGCACGCGCCCGAACGGTCTTCCCGGCGCTGCGGTTGGTGGAGTGGACATGCTGTGAAGGTACCTCCTGCGAGCGCCGAACCCCTTGCCGACGTGGTGGTCCCCGCCGAATGCGGGAGATTTTCCGCGACGAAGGCGAACTCGGCGCAAACTCTCTGTGAGCTATTTGACCTTGGTCGTGATCTGCGCGGGGATCTGGCTGCCGTCGGTCTTGGCGAGCAGGCAGAGGAACCCGCGCGAGTAGCTCGGGTCGTCGTCGTTGGGCGGCCGGTTCCATTCGGCTTCGGTCGGCACGACGGCCCGCCAGGTCAGCGACGCCCGCTGTGCCCCGGGCACGACGTTGGAATTGAAGGTCGCCGAACACAGCGACTCGGCGATCCGGTTGACCGCGTCCGCGCCTGGATACACCGCGACCTGGGCATCGTCGTCCGAATAGGACTCGACGTCGAGCAGGCTGCCCTTGGCGAAGACCTCCAGCAGGTGGTCCTTACCGCAGCTGATGCCGTCGTTCAGGTTGACGCCCTCTTTGAGCGGCACGTTGTAGCAGTCACCGGAGGCACCGAGCTTGATCTGCCCGTTGATGCCGTAGGTCAAGGTGGGCTGGGCCTGGTTGTTCCCCGACGGCGCGGCCATCCACCGGCCGAGGAAGATCCCGCCCACCAGGGCGCCGATCACGGCGACCGCGGCGAGGCTCAACCACAGCGGGCGCAGGTTGCGCTTCGCCGGGGCCGGGGCGAGCCGGGTCATCGGCTGACCGGACTGCGGCATCATCGCGGTGCCGCCCGAGGGCGGGGTCGGCTGGGCCTGTACGCCCTGCGCGGCGGCCAGCAGGCTGCGCACCTGGTCGTACGACATCCGGGCCTCGGGTTTGGTGACCAGCAGGCCGAGGATCGCGGCGGCCAGCGGCCCCTGGACCCTGGTCAGGTACGGGGCCTCGGTCATGATCGCGTGCAGCGTCGCGGCGGTGGTCGACCGTTCGAACGCGACGATGCCCTCCGCGGCGAAGAACAGCGTCGTGCCCAGTGACCAGAGGTCGGATTCGGGCATCGCGTCGCGGCCCTCGACCCGTTCCGGCGCCATGAACGCGGGCGAGCCGACGATCATGCCGCTGGTGGTCAGGCGCGGGTCGTCCGCGGCGTGCGCGATACCGAAGTCGGTGAGCTTCACCCGCCCGTCGGACGCGACCATGATGTTCGCGGGTTTGACGTCGCGGTGCACGATCCCGGCGGCGTGCGCGGCCCGCAGCGCGGACAGCACCCGCTCCCCCACCAGCGCGATCTGCTGGGCGGGCAGCGGCCCGTGGTCGCGCACGAGGTCGGCCAGCGTCGGCGCCTCGACCAGCTCCATCACAATGTAGGTCGCGCCGTTCTCGGTGACGACGTCGTACACGGTGACCACGGCCGGGTCGTTGAGACGACCGGCGGAGCGGACCTCGCGCAGCATCCGCTCCGTCAGCACCGAAGCGTCCTCGGGCGCGTTCGGGAACTTCAGCTCCTTGATCGCCACCTGACGGCCGATCACCTGGTCCTGTGCGCGCCAGACGATGCCCATCCCGCCGCGGCCGAGCTCGCCCAGCAGGGCGTATCGGCCGGCGACGATCCGCGCGCCGGAGGCCTGCTGCGTCTGCTGGGGCGGCCCGTACGGACGGGTCTGTTCGTCGGTCAAGGTTCGGTGCTCCTTCGGTTCGCGCAGGATGCTAACTCGGACCCGTTCGCGCGCCGAAAGGTTCCTTCGCCGGGCTTGTGGATCAGACCGTGACCTCGTGTCCGGCTTCCCGGAGCGCCTTCACCGCGCGTTCCAGCTCGGGAGCCCGGACCAGCACGTGGTCGGTGTCGAAGGTGGACATCGAGAACAGCGCCACCCCGGCGGCGGCCAGTTCGCTCGACAGCGCCGCGATGATGCCGGTCAGCGTGAAGGCCAGCGGCCCGCGCACCGACAGCAGACGCCAGCCGTCCTCGACGGTGGCGCCGTCCGGTGCGAGACCGGCCGGGCAGATCACCGACAGCTCCTCCGGCGTCCGCGTGAGGGAGATCAGCACGGGCTCGCCGGGGTCGAGCAGATTCGCCGGAATCGGCGCGTCCGGGGCGAGGCGGGCGACCGCGTACTCGCCGGGCCGGACGTCGATCGCGAGGCGTCGCATCAGCCCTCGAGGACCTTCGGGCTGGACGCGACCTCGGTGCCGTCGGGCAGCGCGGAGATGGTGAAGTCCGCGAACACGTTGCTCGAAGCCTTCTGCAGTTCGCGCAGGCACTCGATGGCCAGGGCACGGATCTCGACGTCGGCGTGCTCGGTGGCGCGCATCGCGATGAAGTGCCGCCAGGCGCGGTAGTTGCCGGTGACCACGATGCGGGTCTCGGTCGCGTTCGGCAGCACGGCGCGGGCGGCCTGGCGGGCCTGCTTGCGGCGCAGGGTCGCGCTCGGCACGTCGGCGAACTTCTCCTCCAGCCCGGCGAGCAGCTCGGTGTAGGCGTCGACGGCGGCCTGCGAGGCGGCGAGGAACTTCGCGTGCAGCTCCGGGTCCTGCGCGATGACGTCGGGCTCGACGAACGCGGCGTCACGCTCCGGCACGTAGCGCTGCGAGAGCTGCGAGTAGGAGAAGTGCCGGTGACGGATCAGCTCGTGCGTCAGCGAGCGGGAGATCCCGGTGATGTAGAAGCTGACGGATCCGTGCTCCAGCACCGAAAGGTGGCCGACGTCGATGATGTGCTCGAGGTAGCCGGCGTTGGTGGCCGTCTTCGGGTTCGGCTTCTTCCAGGACTGGTAGCAGGCCCGGCCCGCGAATTCGGCCAGCGCCTCACCACCGTCGGCATCGGTCGACCACGGTACGTCCGACGGCGGGAAGAACTCCGTCTTCGCGATCAGTTGAACCTTGGGTGACACGGTCTCGGCCACGTTCGCACTCCTTTACGACCCCTGCTCCACGACTCCGGGCAGCGTAACCGCAACCCCGTTTGACGCCGGGGCGACATCACGGTGACGTCATGACCTCCTTGACTGACATCAGAAGTGACGTCATAGTGGTGTCATGGATCTGACGCCGTACATCACAAGCCTTCGCGAGGACCTCGCGAACACGGCTTCGGCCGGCGACGAGCAGACGCGGCGCGCTGCCGCGCTGCTGTCGTCGGCGCTGGAGCCCGCCGCCCGCCTGACCATCATGAACGCCCTCGCCGACCTGGCCGCCGAAGTGACCTCCGCGCTGCCGGGGCACGTCGTCGACGTCCGTCTCGACGGCCGCGACGTGCGTGTCGTCGTCACCGGCTCCGCCGAGGGCTCCGAGCAGTCCGCGCCTCGCCAGGAGGCGCCGCGGGAGGCCCCGCGCGCGCCCAAGGTGGACACGGGCGACATCACCCGCATCACGCTGCGCCTGTTCGAGCAGGTCAAGGGCCAGGCCGAAGCCGCGGCCGCCGCTCAGGGTGTCTCACTGAACACGTTCGTCTCGCAGGCCGTCCAGGGGGCACTGGGCAAGGGCGGCGGCGAGCACTGGCAGTACAAGCAGAAGCCCGGCGGCGGTGCCGGTTCGCACCTGCACGGCTGGGTCCAGGGCTGAGGGGGACGGAAATGACCGAGGAAAACACTCCCGCGGGTGAAGAGACCGTGCGTGTCGAGGACTTCGAGGCCGAGGGCCCGATCGAGATCGACGTGAGCGTGGGCATCGGCCGGGTGACCATCGAACTGACCGCCGAGAACGGCGTCCACGCCGAGGTCCGCCGGGACGGCGGCGAACAGCAGCCGTGGGTGGACGGGATGACGAGCCTGCTCAGCTGGGTCGGGGAACGCTTCGGCGACCAGCTCGGCGGTTCGCCGGCCGGATCGGTCGGTGACGCCGTGGCACAGACGCGGATCGAGAAGGTCGGCAACCGGCTGGTCGTCCAGGCGCCGAAGGCCTGGCAGCTGAAGAACGTCCCGCTCGCCGTGACCGTCCGGGCGCCCGCCGGTTCGCATCTGGAGGTGCGGGCCGGGGCGGCCGATGTCACGGTCACCGGCTCCGCCGGGCGGGCCGACCTCATGACCGGCGCGGGCAAGATCGGCCTCGAACGGGCCGACGGTTCGGCGATCGTCCGCACCGGCACCGGCGACATCAAACTGGGGCCGACCCTGTCCGGTCTCCAGCTGCGCACCGGCAGCGGCTCCGTCGAGGCGGCGTCGGTGAGCGGTTCGGCGACGCTCGCGACCGGAACGGGTGACGTCTGGCTCGGCGAGGTCGCGGGCGAGGTCCTGGCGCGCACCGGCAGCGGCTCCCTCTCGGTGGCGGACGCCGCCTCCGGGACGCTGGAGCTGACCACCGGATCGGGTGAAGTCCGCGTCGGGATCCGCGGCGGTGTCCAGGCGGAGATCGACCTTTCGTCGACGACCGGGTCAGTGTCCAGCGAACTGGAGGTCGCGGAGACCGCGCCTTCGGAGGTCTCGCTGAAGGTGCGGGCGCGCACCGGCACCGGCGACGCGGTGGTGACCAGCGCGGCGAGCTGAGCCGCGGGCCGCAGGGGGATCGAGGGACCTTTGCTCTCACTTTTCCACGGGGGTGGGAGCGAAGGTCCCTCGCTCATTTCTTCATGCTGCCGGTGGCGTGTTGCGAAAGCCACTTTCGCAACGTTGAAGGTTGCGAAAGTGGCTTTCGC
>NZ_JBHVKW010000180.1:0-7646 GCF_042797905.1 Amycolatopsis sp. NPDC057786 | reverse complement strand
GTGAAGAACCGCTCTAGCGTTCGTCGTCTTCGGTCCAGGCGCCGATGACCGGCGGCGGGGTCGCCTCGTTGGCGCCGAAGGCGTCGTCCGGGTCCGGCTCGATGAGGAACGACGCGTGCGTGTGCTCCTCTTCCTGCTCGGCCTGCGCGCCGTGGGCGCCCATGCCCATGCCGCCGCCCATACCGTGCATCGGCGGCGTGGCGCCACCGATGGTGCCGCTGGAGGACACGATGCCCTGCTGCGGAACGGCCTGGGACGCGGCGCTCTGGGCGGGCCCGCCCTTCTCGGTGGCGGCGGCGTCGGTGCTGTCGGTGTCCTTGGCGCCGGACTTGTTGCCCTGGCCGAGCGCCTTGGCGCCCGCGTAGCCGAGGCCGCCGCCGAGCGCGGCCGCGGTGAGGGCCTGGCCGAGCCCGTTGCCACCGCTCGCCGGGGCGTGCGGGGTCATCGGGGCACCGGCGCCGGACGCGACGCCCGCCCCCGGCGCGACACCGGCGGCCGGGCTCGCGGCGGGGCTGTAGCCGGCCTGCGAGAACACGCCCGAGTCCGGACCGGCGTGGACCGGAGCCGCACCGCTGCCCTGCGCGCCGCCGTAGCCGTGCGTGCCGGCGAAGACGGGGGTGCCGGAGACGGCGCCGGAGTTGAGGCCCGCGCCGCCGATGCTGCCGACGCCGCTGAACCCGGCGCTGTTGTGCGTCGCGGTCGGCTTCATGCCGAGGGATTCGGGGCCGAAGCTCGGGGTCGAGCTGTCGACCTCGCTCATCTCCTTGGTGTAGGCCTCGAGGAACCTTGCCTGCTCCGCCCGCACTTCCTTGTCCTGGTCGGCGAGGGGCTTCTGGTCGGTGATCATGCCGATCGGGCCCGCGGCCAGGGCCTGGCCCATGGCCTTCTCGGGGCTGTAGTCGGTCGGCTTCGGCATGAGCTTGACCTTGGTGGCGGCGTCGGCCTGCTTCTGCAGCCGGTCCGCCATCGTGTGCGCGGCCTCGGAGGCCTGCGAACCCGAGTTCGCGATGGCGACCAGCGAACCCTGCGCGGCCGCGGCGCCCTGTCCGATCCAGGCGGCGCCCAGTTCGGAGATCGCGTTGTAGAGGTCGTTCGACGCCTGGCTCAGCTTGGCGCCGTGCGAACCCCACGACTGGCTGATGGCGGTCGCCGTACTGGGGTCGTTGCCGATGTTGGCCTGGTTCCACAGGTCCTGGCTGCTCGGCGCGCTCTCCCAGTTCGGCGGGTTCGTGATGGCGCGGTCGGCGCCGATGTCGAACCCGTCGGAGCGGCCGCGCGCGGACGACACGATGTTCGCGGCTTCCGAGTTGTCGCCGAGCTGCACCGGGGTGCCGCTGGTGTTGCTCTCGCCGTAAGAGTCGGCGCTGTGCTTCGGTGGCATGGCTTTCTGACTCCCCCTCAGACGTTACGGAACGGCTGGGCCGCGGCCTGGTCGATCTCGTGGTAGCGGGCCATCGCCGTCACGATGCCGGACTCGGCGGCCTCGTACTGCTGGAAAAGGTTCTGGAGCGCGGCCGCGTACGAGTCGCCTCCGCCGTCGGCACGGTTCGCCACCTTCGCGGCGATCGCGTTGCCGACCGGGTTGTTGCCCAGCTTCGGCGCCTGACCGAGGTCGCCGGCCCGCTGGAGGAGGGCCTCGATGGCGTCCTTGCCGGTGCGGATCTTGTTCAGGACGGTCTGGGCCGCGTCAGGGTCGATCCCGACCTGACCCTGGGCCGCGGCGTTCTTGAACGCGTTCGCGTCCGCCAAGCTGTTCCCCATCTGAGCTCTCTCCGTTTCCCCCGGGCCAGGCCACGACGGCTGCGTGGCAAAGGTCTTCGCATAGGTTAACGCACTCGATCGCAGCCTATGACGTGTTCTCGGTGCTCAGGGTTCCGTATTCCCGCACACCCGGGCAAGCGGATCTCAGGACGTGTAGACGTGCGGATCCAGGGTGCCGATGTAAGGCAGGTCCCGGTAACGCTCCGCGTAGTCGAGGCCGTATCCGACGACGAATTCGTTGGGAATGTCGAACCCGATGTACTTGACCGGTACGTCGACCTTGACCGCCTCCGGCTTGCGCAGGAGCGAGACGACCTCGAGCGAGGCGGGGTTCCGGCTCGCGAGGTTCTTCAGGAGCCAGGACAGGGTCAGCCCGGAATCGACGATGTCCTCGACGATGAGCACGTCGCGGCCGGCGATGTCGCGGTCGAGGTCCTTGAGGATCCGCACCACGCCGGACGACGACGTCGCCGAGCCGTAGGAGGAGACCGCCATGAACTCGAGCTGGGAGGGAAGGGGGAGTGCCCTGGCGAAGTCGGTCATGAACATCACCGCGCCCTTGAGCACGCCGACGAGCAGGAGGTCTCCCTGCCCGGAGCCGGGGCCGTCGGCCGGATAGTCCGCTGCGACCTTGGCCGCCAGTTCGGCGATCTTGTCGTTGATCTGCTGCTCGGTGACGAGCACGGAGGCGATCTCGCCTTCGTACACGGGACGATCCCCTCTAGGTGGTGGACTGGGGTGCTTCGGCTGAGCCTTTTCGCGGAGCCGAGTCGTGTCGATGGATGGTCACGATACGCGTGAACCCGCCACGGCCGGAGGCCCCGCTATCGCGGTGGCGGGACACCCGATCCACCTCCGGGAGGTGGACGACCGGGCAGCGACACCGTGAGCCTGCCATGCGCCCGCGCGGCCACCAAGTCGCCGGGTAGCCAGACCCCGCCCTGACCCCGCCAGTTCCCCACCAGAGCGTCGACCGAACGCAGGTGGGCGTCGGTGAGTTCGCGGACACCGGAGTCCAGCAGCCACCTGCGGATGACACGTCGCCGCAGCGCCGGCGGTTCGGTGGCGAGCACCGCGACGTCGAGCCCTTCGCCGGTGAAGGCGCGCAGGTGGACCTCGCCCGCGAGTGTGTCCAACGCCTCCGTGTCTTCGCGCAGTTGTGCCGCCGTGCGGGCGAGCGACGCGGCGACACCGCCGGACAGCACCTCCTCCAGAAGGGGCAGTACTTCGGTTCGTAACCGGACACGGGTGAACCGCGGGTCTTCGTTGTGCGGGTCCTGCCACGGGTCGACGCCGAGCGCCTGGCAGGCCCGCCGGGTGGTGGCGCGGGTGACGGCGAGCAGCGGCCGTCCCCACGGCGGGTCGTGCGGGCGCATCCCGGCCAGCGAACGCGGCCCGGACCCCCGGCCGAGGCCGAGCAGGACGGTTTCGGCCTGGTCGTCGAGGGTGTGGCCGAGCAGGACGACACCGCGTCCGTCCGGCAGCGCCGAGCGCAAGGCGCCGTAGCGGGCCCGGCGGGCCGCCGCTTCCGGTCCGCCCGCGCCCTCGACCCGCACCTTCAGGACTTCGGCCGTGTCGGCACCCAGTTCTCGCGCCGTCTTCGCGGCTTGAGCGGCGGTTTCGGCGGAACCCTCCTGGAGGCCGTGGTCGACGACGAGTGCTCGCACCTTCAGGCCGGCGCGGCCGCCGGTGAACGCGGCCGCTTCCGCCAGCGCCAAGGAGTCCGCGCCGCCGGAGACCGCGACGCACAGCTCGTCCACGGCGCCTGCCGACGCGAGGAAGTCCCGCACGGCCGTCCGCACGGCCGCGATCGCCGGATCCGGCCCGCTCACCCGTGCAGTCGCCGCACCCAGGCCGCCGGATCGCTGATCTCGGCCCTGGTCGGCAACGTGTTCGGCGACGTCCACACCGCGTTGAAGCCGTCCATGCCGACGGCGTCGACGACGTGCTTGGTGAACTTCGCGCCCTGTTCGTACTGGCGCAGCTTCGCGTCCACGCCGAGGAGGCTGCGCAGCACGCGGTCGATCAGGCCGCCGCCCTTGCGCCGGGCGGTGAACCGCGAACGGATCAGCTCGACACTCGGCACGACCTGCGGACCGACGGCGTCCATCACGAAGTCGGCGTGCCCCTCCAGCAGGGTGGACAGCGCCAGCAGCCGGTCGAACACCGCTCGCTCGCTCGGCGACTGCAGGAGTTCGGCGAGACCGGCGCCGCCCGCCTTGCCCTTGCCGATCTGCTTGATGGTGTCCGGCAGGCGGCCGACCAGATCGCTCAGCCCGTCCGCGTCCCGGCCGGCGAGCCCGCCGATCAGGCGCTCGACCTCGTCGGCGAAGTAGTCGCGCAGCCAGGTGACCGCGGTGAACTGCAACCGGTGGGTGCATTCGTGCAGGCAGACCCACAGCCGGAAATCGTGGCCGGGTACGTCCATCGCGCGCTGGGCGGCGACCACGTTCGGCGCGACGAGCACCAGCCGCCCGGCGCGGTCCGGCCCGCCGAACGGGTCGTACTGGCCGAGCACGCGGGAAGCCAGGAAGGCGAGCACCAGACCGGTCTGGACGCCGGCGCCCCCGGCCAGCACGGGAGCCAGCGGGCCGCCCTGCGCCTCCGGCAGCGCACGGCCGGTGAGCGCGTCGAGCCCCGCCGCGGCCGAACGGACCCAGCCGGGCCGGTCGACGACATCGGCGGGCAGCAGCGGCAGGTCGAGGCCGAGCCCGGTCAGCTCGCGGACGTGCCCCTCGGCCTCACCGGTCAGGTCACGGAGATCGGCGACGGCCTCTTCGGCCTCTTCGCGGTCGACCACCGGGCCGCCGCGCACCAGGAGCGCGCCCGTCGAGGCGGCCAGGGACCAGTCGACCATCGAACGTGTCTTGGTCGGCGTTTCCTCAGTCACTCTTATGACGCTACCCGCTGGAAGACCGGATTCCGTCCCGACTTCCTCACGCTCCGATTCCGGTCGCTCACCGGAATCATCGGCAGCCGCACTTGTGCAGTGTCGCCGCGACGACGTCGAGCGCCGCCCTGCCCTTGTTCTGGTCCGAACCGGACGACATCAGCGCGAACACCAGCATCCGGCCGTCGGTGTCCAGCACCACGCCCGCCAGGGTGTTCACGCCGGACAGCGTCCCGGTCTTGCCGCGCACCCAGCCGCGGCCCGCGGCCGACGCCGGATCGGCGTAGCGCTTCTCCAGCGTCCCGCTGCCGCCCGCGACAGGGAGGCCCGCCAGCAGGGGGCGCAGTTTGGCCGTCCTCGGATCCTTGCCGTCCGGCGCGGCCGCGACCGCGAGGATCTCGCTGAGCACCTTGGCCGGGATCTTGTTCTGGTCGGACAGTCCGCTGCCGTCGTTGATCTGGACGCCGGTGAGGTCGAACCCGGCCTGCTTGAGCACGTCCATCGTCGCGGTCGCGCCGCCGGTGAACGACGGCTCGGCGCCCTTCGCGAGCGCGAGCTGGCGGGCGAGGACGTCGGCCATCAGGTTGTCCGAAAGCTGCATCAGCGAGTTGGCGAACTCCGCGAGCGGCTGGGACTTGACCTCGCCGAGCACCTTCGCGTCCTTCGGCGCCGTCGTCGTACCGCCGGCTTGGGCTTCGAGCTTGCCCGCGATCTTCTGGGTCAGCGCGGCGGCCGGGTTCGCGATACGGGGCGCGTGGTCGTTCTTCGGGTCGGCGCGGCCGCCGTCGGCCATCACGGGGAGGACCGGCGCCATGTAGGTGTTCCCGGCGGCGGTGTCCTCCGGGTCCCAGCCCTTCGCGGACGTCGGCCCCTTGAACAGGCTGATGTCCAGCTGGACCTTGGAGATCTTGCCGCCCGCGGCCTTCTTGACCTGGGCGACGAGGTCGTCGACGTGGGCCGCGCCCGGGTACAGCGGCGAGTCCGTGCCCAGCGGCAGCGAGGTCAGCGACGGGTCGCCACCCGCGACGAGGACGACCGTGCCCGGTTCTGCGCCCTGGACGATCTTCGTCGAGAACTGCTTGCCGTGGTCCATCGACAGCAGAGCGGCCGCGACGACGAGGATCTTCGTGGTCGACGCAGGGGTCAGCGGGGTGCCGGAGTTCTTGTCCCACAGGACTTCGCCGGTCGCCGCGTCCACGACGGTGCCGGTGAGCGTGCCGAGGTCCGGCGAACCGGCGGGGCCCGCGAGCGCGGCCGCGAGCCCTTCCTTCGTCGGCCCGGCGCCGTTGATGTCCGGCCCGTGCAGGACCCGGGTGATCCCCGCGGGTTTGGGGATCTCGCCCTTCGGCGCGTTCGGCGCCCAGGGCAGTCCGAGGCGGTTCGACACCTTCGGCATCGCGGCGGCGCCGCCCATCCCGGCGAGCAGCAGCACGACGACCAGGGTCGTGATCAGCAGGGCCTTGCGCTTGCGCTTCGGCTTCGGCGCGGGAGCGGCCTCGGTTTCGGCGGCCGGGGGTTCCTGGGACGGCGGCTCGGGCCGTTGGATCCCGACGGTCGCTTCGGAGTCGAAGCGCTCTTCGGCGGGCTCGATGCGGACCGGGCGCGCGTGCATGGTCGCGGACGGGACCGGCGCGGGAGCCGGCGGCTCGACCCGGCTCTGCTCGGGACGGCGCGGCGGCTCCTGCCTCGGAGGCTCGTGTCTCGGCTCGGGTCTCCGGGGCTCGGCGTCACGCGGTGGAGTGGCGGCGCCCCGGTCGAACTGGTCCCAGTCCGGTTCGTCCTTGTGCTGCGGCTGGACGGGCTTGACGAAAAGCGTCTTCGGCTCTTCGCGCTGCTCAGGCTCGACCGGCGTCACCGGTTCGAAGGCGGACCACTTCGGCGTCGGGGTCTCCGGGACGTCCGGTTCCTCCTCCACCTCGACGACCGGCTCGAACCAGGAGCCACTTTCGGGTGTGACCTTCGGCACTGACAGCTCTTCGGTCTTGCCGTTCGCCATCCCCGTCATGGGCAGCCACATCGTGGCCTCGCCCTCACCCTTGGTGCCCTTGGGCTCGGCGGATGAGGTGTCCTTGTCGTCCGACGGCCACCTCGGGGCATCGTTTTCCGGCACTCAACGCTCCTTCATCCACCGTCCGGGGAAGGGGCCAAGCTCACATACGACCACATCGATGCGACCGCCCGAGCCCCCGTGGTCCACACTAGTGAAGACAAGACGATGATTTCGGTGAGCCGTCCGCGACGGCGGGGCGTACCAAAGACGAGAGCAGCGAGGCCGGCGTGGAATTCGACGTCACTATCGAAATCCCCAAGGGGGAGCGCAACAAGTACGAGGTGGACCACAAGACCGGTCGGATCAAACTCGACCGGACGCTGTTCACCGCCACCCAGTACCCCGCCGACTACGGGTTCATCGACGACACCCTCGGCCAGGACGGCGACCCGCTCGACGTGCTGGTGCTCGTCCAGGAGCCGACCTTCCCCGGCTGCCTGATCCGCTGCCGCGCGATCGGCATGTTCCGGATGACCGACGAGAAGGGCCCGGACGACAAGGTCCTCGCGGTGCCGACGAACGACCCGCGGCTGGAGCACCTGCGCGACATCCACCACCTGAACGAGTTCCACAAGCTCGAGATCCAGCACTTCTTCGAGGTGTACAAGGACCTGGAGCCGGGCAAGAGCGTCGAGGGTTCGAGCTGGGTCGGACGGTCCGAGGCCGAGGCCGAGATCAAGCGTTCGCTCGACCGCGAGACCGACCGGCTGGCCAAGGAGGCCATCGACGGTCCGGCGCACTAAGTTTCGGAGTGCCGAAGGGGCCCTTCACCGCATCACGTGCGGTGAAGGGCCCCTTCGTGCGTTTCGTGAGTGCCTGGTCGCGTCTCCCCAGTACATGATGGCCCCCTTCCTTGCGCCTAGGTACAGGAAGGGGGCCTTCATGTACTTCGACCGTGTCACCCGGCATCCGGTGAAGAACTCCGCGGTTCGCAGCCCGCCGACC
>NZ_JBHVKW010000179.1:0-7770 GCF_042797905.1 Amycolatopsis sp. NPDC057786 | reverse complement strand
GGTTGAAGGTTGCGAAAGTGGCTTTCGCAACGCCGCCCTCCACCAGGGCTTTCCGATTTGGTTGGCCTTCCGGGCGGTTCTGGGAACAACCTCACAAACCGTGGCGCCCCGCCGGACGCTGGGTAGCTTCGGTGTGGTGCCGACCACCTCCACCTCCCACCGCCGGACGGCGATCAGCGTGCTCGTGGCGCTGGGTCTCGTCGGGGCCGCGATGGTGACGCTGGGAGCCACCGGCGTGGCCGTCAAGGCAGTGAACGGGCAAGCGCTCGCGGTCCTCGAAGAGATCCCCGGACCCGAGTCCGGCCCGACGTGCGCCGTCGACAAGCGTTATGTCGACGAAGAGACCTTCGGCATGCGCCCGGACGTGATCGAAGCGTGGAACGCCCTGCGCGCCAAAGCCAAGGCCCAGAACGTCACGCTCTGCGTGAACGACGGCAAGCGTAGCCGGAGCCAGCAGCAGCGCGAGTTCGACAAGGCCGTCGAGCGGTTCGGCTCCGTCGAGCAGGCCAAGAAGTGGGCGCTGCAGCCCGAGACGTCCATGCACGTCAAGGGAATCGCCGTCGACATCCAGCCGCTGAACTCGGCATCGTGGGTCGACAAGAACGGTGGCGCGCTCGGCTGGTGCCGCCGTTACGACAACGAGAAATGGCACTTCGAGTACGACCCGGCCTACAAGACCAACGGTTGCCCGGCCCTGCTTCCCAGCGCCACCGGCAACTAACGCGTAACTCGCGTGATCGGACGCGTATCTCGCGTGATTGAAGGCGTAACTCCTCCAATCACGCGAGTTACGCCTTCAATCACGCGAGTTACGGATTCCCTCACGTGAGGGTTTCGGCCACGTACCTCGCGGCCTCGGCGAGGAGCGCCTGGTCGTACGGAGCGTCCTTGGCCGCCTTGCTGGACATGATCGCGACGACCAGCGGCGCCTTGTCCGGCGGCCATACGACGGCGATGTCGTTCAGCGTGCCGTAGTCGCCGGTCCCGGTCTTGTCGGCGACGGTCCAACCGGACGGCAGGCCAGCGCGGATCCGCTGGGCGCCGGTGGTGTTGCGCTGGAAGAGGTCGCGCAGGAAGTCCCGTTTATCGGCCGTCAGCGTGTCGCCCAGCACGATCTCCCGGTAGTCGGCGGCGAATGCGCGCGGAGTCGTGGTGTCACGAAGGTCGCCAGGGGTGGCCTCGGTGATGGCCGGTTCGACCCGGTCCATCCGCGTGACGGTGTCGCCGAGGCCGCGCGTGAACGCCGTCAGCGCGGCCGGGCCGCCGAGGTCCCGCAGCAGCAGATTGCCCGCGGTGTCGTCGCTGAACCGGATGGCGGCGTCGCACAGCTGGCGGATCGTCATGCCGGTGGCCACGTGCCGCCCGGTGACCGGAGCGTGTTTCATCAGGTCGTCACGCGTGTATTCGACCCGGGTTTCCAGATGCGACAACGGATTGCGCTGCAGGACGGCGGCGGCCGCCACTCCTTTGAACGTCGAACAGAACGCGAACCGCTCGTCGGCGCGGTGCTCGACCGTGGCGCCGCCGCCGGTGTCGACCGCGTACACGCCGAGCCTGGCGTCGAACTTCTTCTCCAGCTCCATCAACCGGTCGTGGAACTGGCGCGGGGTGGACGGCGAGGCCGGCGGAGGGGGCGAAGGGCTCGGAGGCGGGGTCCCGCGGGTGCAGGCGGCCAGTGACGCGAGGACCGTCATCCCCAGCAGCGCACGACGGGTGACGGCCGGCCCCGGCGAGTTCATCGTGACCCCTCCCCTTGATCACGTCGAACATAGCAACTTCCCCACCACCCCCGGATCGGCCAAGCGGCCGAGGCGGGTGACCCCGGGAGTGTGCCTTCCCCCACTCGACCGGGCCACCATCCTGGTTACCGACGGGTAACCGGGGCTAGGGTGCGGTCAGGACTACCTCAACTTCAGGAGCATTCGTGGCCGCAGGAGCAACACCGCTCGCGCCGAACGCGCGGTCGGTACGCAATGTCGCCTTCGTCGAAGGGGTGCGAACGCCCTTCGGCAAGGCAGGCGAAAAGGGTATGTACGCCGGCACTCGTGCCGACGATCTCGTCGTCAACGCCATCCGTGAACTGCTGCGGCGGCATCCCGAGCTGCCGCCCGAGCGCGTCGACGAGGTGGCGATCGCCGCCACCACCCAGATCGGGGACCAGGGCCTGACCATCGGCCGCACCGCCGCGCTGCTGGCCGGTCTGCCGAAGTCGGTGCCCGGCTTCGCGCTGGACCGGATGTGCGCGGGCGCGATGACCGCGGTCACCACGACCGCGAGCGGGATCGGCATCGGCGCGTACGACATCGCCATCGCCGGCGGCGTCGAGCACATGGGCCGCCACCCGATGGGCGAGGGCGTCGACCCGAACCCGCGCATCATCGCCGACAAGCTTGTCGACCCGACGGCGCTCGTGATGGGCCAGACCGCGGAGAACCTGCACGACCGGTTCCCGGCGATCACCAAGCAGCGCACCGACGCCTTCGCCGCGCGCAGCCAGGAGAAGTACGCCGAGGCCGTGAAGACCGGCAAGATCGGCCCCGAGCTGGTCCCGGTCGCCACCCGGTCCAAGGAACTCGGCTGGGGTCTCGCGACCGAGGACGAGCCGCCCCGTCCCGGCACCACCGTCGAGCAGCTCGCCGGGCTGAAGACGCCGTTCCGCCCGCACGGCCGGATCACCGCGGGCAACGCGGCCGGTCTCAACGACGGCGCCACCGCGGCCCTGCTCGCCGACGAGGACACCGCCCGCGAACTCGGCCTGCCGATCGGCATGCGCCTGGTGGGCTACTCCTTCGCCGGCGTCGAGCCGGAGGTCATGGGCATCGGTCCGGTCCCGGCCACCGAGAAGCTGTTCAAGCGCACCGGCCTGTCGATCGACGACATCGGCCTGTTCGAGATCAACGAGGCGTTCGCGGTCCAGGTGCTCGCCTTCCTCGACCACTTCGGCATCGCCGACGACGACCCCCGCGTCAACCAGTGGGGTGGCGCGATCGCCTGCGGTCACCCGCTCGCGTCGTCCGGCGTCCGGCTGATGACGCAGCTCTCGCGTCAGTTCGCCGAGCGTCCCGACGTGCGCTACGGCCTGACCACCATGTGCATCGGTATCGGCATGGGCGGCACCGTGATCTGGGAGAACCCGGCGTTCGAGGGGGCCAAGTAACATGACTTTCACCGCTGAGCAGGCGAAAGCCGCCTTCCCCGACGAGGTCGTCACGAACGCGGTCACGCGTCTGGTGAAGGTGCCCGGGCTCGACAAGCCGGTCGCCCTGATCACCCTGGACAACGGCCACGACCACACCCGGCCGAACACCTTCGGCCCGCAGGGCCTGGTGAGCCTCAACGCCGCGATCGACGCCGCCTTCGCCGCGGAGCCCGCCGCGATCGCGGTCACCGGCAAGCCGTTCATCTTCGCCGTCGGCGCCGACCTTTCCGGTGTCGAAGCGGTCGCGGATCCGGCGCTGGCGCGGGAGATCGCGCAGACCGGGCACGACGTGTTCCGGCGCCTCACCGAATCCGAGATCCCGACGTTTTCGTTCATCAACGGCGCGGTGATGGGCGGCGGACTCGAACTCGCGCTCTCCTGCCACTACCGCACGCTTTCGGAGAACACGGCCGCGATCGCGTTCCCCGAGGTCTTCCTCGGCCTGTTCCCGGGTTGGGGCGGCACACAGCTGCTGCCGAACCTCATCGGCCCGGACGCCGCGGTGACCGTGATCATCGAGAACGCGCTGGCGCAGAACAAGATGCTGAAGGTCGCGCAGGCGGCGGAACTCGGCATCGTCGACGAGGTCTTCGGTTCGGCCGACTACCTGGAGCAGTCGCTGCTGTGGCTGGCGAAGGTCGTCAACGGCGAGATCACCCCTGCCCGCCGTGAGATCGACCGCGGCGCGGGCTGGGACGCCGCGATCGCCCGCGCCAAGGCCATTGTGGACGGACGCACCAAGGGCGCGTCCCCTGGCGCGACCAAGGCCGTCGAGCTGCTGGAGCTGGCCCGCGAGAACGATCTGGACCGCGGCTACGCGGCCGAGACCGACGGGCTCGCCGAACTGCTGATGGACGACACCCTGCGTGCCGGGCTGTACTCGTTCAACCTGGTCAACAAGCGCGCCAAGCGACCGGCGGGCGCGCCGGACAAGTCGCTGGCGCGCAAGGTGAACAAGGTCGGCATCGTCGGCGCGGGCCTGATGGCCAGCCAGATGGCGCTGCTGTTCGTGCGCCGTCTGAAGGTGCCCGTCGTGCTCACCGACGTCGACCAGGAACGCGTCGACAAGGGTGTGTCCTATGTGCACGGTGAGATCGACAAGCTGCTGGCCAAGAAGCGGGTTTCGCCGGACGGCGCGAACCGGCTGAAGGCGCTCGTCACCGGCTCGCTCGACAAGTCCGCGTTCGCCGACGCCGACTTCGTGATCGAGGCGGTGTTCGAGGAGCTGGGCGTCAAGCAGAAGGTCTTCGCCGACCTGGAGCAGTACGTCTCGCCCGAGGCGATCCTGGCGACGAACACCTCGTCGCTGTCGATCACCGCGATGGCGTCGCGGCTCAAGCACCCGGAGCGCGTGGTCGGGTTCCACTTCTTCAACCCGGTCGCCGTGATGCCGCTGCTGGAGATCGTCCGCGCGGAGAAGACCGACGACGCCGCGCTGGCGACGGCGTTCGCGCTCGGCAAGCAGCTCAAGAAGTCGAGCGTGCTGGTCAAGGACGCGTCCGCGTTCGTGGTCAACCGGCTGCTGCTGCGTTTCCTCGGCGAGGTGCTGGTGACCGTCGACGAGGGCACGCCCTTCGACGTCGCGGACAAGGCGCTCGAGCCGCTGGGCCTGCCGATGACGCCGCTGACGCTGATGCAGCTCGTCGGCCCGGCGATCGCGCTGCACGTCGGCGAGACGCTGCACGAGGCGTTCCCGGACCGGTTCACCGTCAGCGAGAACCTGGACCGCTTCGTGAAGGCGGGCAAGAAGGGCGTCTGGCAGTGGGATGACAAGGGCAACGCCACCGTCGACCCCGAGGTGGCCGAGCTCTGGCAGCAGGGCGACTCGCCGTCGACGTCCGAGCAGGTGCGTGACCGCGCGCTCGCCGCGATCGCCGAAGAGATCCGGATCATGCTCGACGAGGGCGTGGTCGCGGAGGCGCAGGACATCGACCTGTGCCTGATCCTCGGCGCGGGCTGGCCGTTCTGGCTCGGCGGAATCACGCCGTACCTCGACCGGGCGGGTGTGTCCGAGAAGGTCAACGGCAAGCCGTTCCTGGCCCCTGGCGTGGCGAGCGTGCCGCTCTCCTGACCGTGAGTGGAAGGCCACCGTCAGCGTTCTCTTGATCGCAGGCGGTGGCCCTTCACGTTTTTCGTGGATTTCGTGGCGCATGACTGCGTTTTCGTGAACACTTCGAGGCGGTTGAGGAAACCCTGTCTCCCCGGCCATCCCCCGGGGAGACAGGCCGTCAGCGTTCCCCCGACGGCGGGCAGGGCGGCGGTGTGGTCGTCATCTGAGCGGCGATCCGCGCTGGATCGAGCACGTCGACCTTCTCCGCGTCGGGGAACCGCTGCCGCAGCTCGTTCGCCCACCCTTCGACGTCGGTTCCGGCCACGGGCACGACATGGACGGCGGCGGGAAGGGTGTCCGGCGTCGTCAGCTCCAGCAATTCCGGCCGGTCCGCGAAGATCTTCTTGAAGCGCTGGTAAGCCTGCGCCTTGGTTTCGGTGAACACCCGGCGGGCTTTCGGGTCGTCCCGGAGCGCCTGAGCGGCGGTGGTCATGTCCGCGTCGGCGCCGACAGCCATGAGCACCCGGAGCCCGCAGAGTTCCCGCTCCCCCAGCGGGACGGGCACGGTGTCCCGTGGCAACGCCGCCGGGGCGGGCGGATCGGTGACCCGATTCAGGACGACGACGGCCGTCGTCACGACGGCGGCGACGACCAGGACCGCGACGACTCCGACCACCCAGAGCAACCGCCGCGGTGCCTTGGGTGTCCGTTCCGGTTGCTCCACAGGGACGATCATCACACGGCGCGGTTCATTCGCCGTCCGGACATCACCCGTTCAGCCGGGCTCTTTACCGTGCCGCCGGTGAACAGCGAAAAGCCCGGCGTCGACCGCCGCGGATTCCTCAAGCGCGCGGGCCTCGTGTCCGCGGCGGCCGCGGGTGCCCCGCTCGCCGCCAACGCCCCGGCGGAAGCCCTCGACCTGAACCTCGACATCGATGTCGACCTGCTCTTCGGCCGGGACCGCTACCGGTGGCTGGTGGGTGATCACCACATCCACACGCAGTACTCCTACGACGCGATGTACACAGTGGACGGAATCGCCGTCGACGCGCGCCGCCACGGGGCGGACTGGGCGGTGATCACCGATCACGGCCACGCCGCGCACGAGAAGTCGTCGGTGGAGCGCACGGACGCGGCGATCCGGGCAGCGCAGCGTGAGCACCCCGACCTCCTGCTGTGGCAGGGCATGGAGTGGAACGTGCCCGGCGCCGAGCACGCGACGCTGTTCTTCCAGGCGGGTGCGAACCAGGCCACGAAACTGCGTGAGTTCGAGCGCGCCTTCGACTGGCGGCTGACCGGGACCGAGCCGGGCACTCCGGACAACGAGGCGCTGGCCGTCGCGGCGATCCGCTGGCTCGCCGCCGAAGAGCGGGCCCGCCGGATTCACGCGCCGGTGGTGGTGATCAACCATCCGCTGCGCAACGGCCGGATCGCCCCGCACGAGATCCGCGCGCTGCGCGACGCCGCGCCCGGGATCGTCATCGGCATGGAAGGCGCGCCGGGCGCGCAGGCCGACGGCTTCCCGAAACCGCTCGGGAGCGGCGGTGGCGCGCGCGGCGGTTACGGCAACTCCCCCGGTCCGAACTCGTGGCCGGGTTTCCCGGAGTCGGCGTACCGCACCTACGGCGGCTTCGACTGGAGCACCGCGACCGTCGGCGGGCTCTGGGATTCGCTGCTGGCCGAAGGAAAGCCGTGGTGGATCACGAGCAACTCCGACTCGCACTACAACCGCGGCGACACTCATGTCCGACCCGGCGTCCCGGACGGCTACTACGACGAGCACGGCGCCTACCCGGACCCGATCGACACCGGCGTCCCGCAGACTCTGCCGCCGTACGCGGATTTCGCGCCCGCCGAGTTCAGCCGGACCGTCGTCGGTGTGTCGCGCCGAAGCCACGAAGGTGTGTTGGAGGGCCTGCGCGCGGGACGCGTCTGGGTGGTCCACGGCGGGCTCGCGCAGGAACTGGAGTTCGGCGCGTACAGCGGGTGGAGCTCGGCGACGATGGGCGGCAGGCTGCGGGTCCGGCGCGGATCCGACGTCACGGTCGTCGTCTCGGCGAAGCTGGCCGCCCGGCCGAACGGCGGCGGCACGATCCCCCGGCTCGCGCGGCTCGACCTCGTTTCGGGACCGGTGACCGGCCCGGCCGCCCACCGGGACACGCAGACCGCCCCGGGCACGCGGGTCGTGCGGTCCTTCGAACCGCGGTGGGCGCCGGGCCGGCGGGTGGCCTTCCGGCACACGTTCCGCAACGTGCGCGAGCCGTTCTTCGTGCGCACGCGCGGCACGGACGGCAAGAAGCACGTGCCCGGCGGGATCGAGCCGAGCGCCGACGTGATCGGGCAGTCGAACCCGTTCGAAGACCTGTGGCTGTACGGGAACCCGATCTTCGTCGACGTGCGGTAGGTGCTTGGGCCTCGTGAGTGGTAAGGACGGGGTGGATTCATGCGATCGTCGCAACGTGCTCCTGTTAGGACAGTAGCTTGTTGAGTCGTTCGGCTGGGGTGTCCCAGTTGAGGGTTT
>NZ_JBHVKW010000178.1:0-8017 GCF_042797905.1 Amycolatopsis sp. NPDC057786 | reverse complement strand
AGCCACTTTCGCAACCTTCAACGTTGCGAAAGTGGCTTTCGCAACTCCCTGGGAGCGGTCAGAAGGTGAAGACGCCGGCCGACTCGGCGTCGGCGACGCAACGGTTGGCGTAGGAGGTGCGGTAGGTGACCGGTTCGCCGCGCCACTTGCCGACCGCGGAGACGTCCACCGGGGCGTACTCGAGGGTGCAGGCCCGCGGTTCCGGGCGGAGCCTGTCGAACTCTCCATCCACTTCGGACAGTTTTGCGCAGGCGTTCCCGCGCGCGGGGTGGGAGCCCCCGGTGGGCCCGCAGGTGAGCGAGACGGTGCCGACCCTGCCTCTGGTGTCGTGACTGGTCAGCTGAAACGTGGATTCGGCGGGTTGCGCGGGGGCCATACAGGCCAGCGCGAGCACGCAGGCGCCGATCGGTTCGAAGAAAGCCATATCAACCCTATCGGCTGACGTGACCCGGTGACTGTGTTCCACGCTCGGGTGAGATTTGCTCACTCGGACGTGTGGTCGTCCGCTTTTCGAATGTCGTGGGCGAGCAAAGCGACATAAAGCGAGAGCATCGACTCCGGATCTTCGAGCCGGACCCCGAGGACCTGCTCGATCCTGGCCAGCTGCTGGTAGTAGGCGGTGCGGGAGGTGTGCGCGGCGGCGGCCGCCGCCGACTTGTTGCCGCCGTGCTCGCAGTAATGCCTCAACGCCTGGACGAGTCTGCTGCCCTGCGCGGCGTCCCGGCTCAGCAGCGGGCCGAGCTCCCGCGCGGCGAACGCGGTGATCCGTTCGTCGTCCGCCAGCAGATGCAGCAGCCCGCGCAACCGGACGTCGTCGAGCCGGTGGACCACCCGTTCGACGTCTTTGGTGAGCGCCGCGGCGGCCACCTGCGCGGCTTCGACGAGCGTCCGGCGCGCGTCGGCGGGCCCACCGCCCGTGGTCCCGACCGCGACCACGGCGGGTGCGCCGGCGCGGGCCTCGTGGACGTCGGTAGCCAGCCGCTTCAGTACCGCGTCGACCCCTGCCTCGGGCGACAGCGCGATCAGCGCGCGCACCTGGGTGTCGTCGGCGGCCACCAGCGCGGACACCTTGGCGTGCCGGGCGGCGAGCACGGTCGCCTCGGCGAGTTCCCGCAGCAGCACCGGAGTGGACTGCGCGGCTTTGCTGGTCACGGTGATCCGCGGCCGCACGGAGACCCCGACGAGCAGCCGTCCCGTCAGCGGGACACCCAGCGCCGAGGCCCGCGCGGTCAGTTCGGCGGGCGGCACCGGGTTCGCCAGCAGTTCGGTCAGGATCGCGCGGTGCGCCTGGCGTTCGAGGGAGTCGGTGTCCTTGGCGACCAGCCGGTGCACCGCGAGCGCGGACGCGGCGCGTTCGGCGACCACGACGTTCCGGCGCGGCGGCGGATCCCCGCAGACGACGACCAGCCGCCCCCAGTCGTGCCCGCGCGCGCCGACCACGGTGATCAGCCAGCCCGCGCCAGGGTGGTAACCGGTCCGCTCGCCGACCTGCACCGGCCGCGACCGGGACGGCCAGCCGGGCAGCAGGTCACCGGGGTCGGTCCCCGCCGTGTCGTAGGCGAGGACCTCGTGCGACAGCGTCTCCAGCACGACGGGATGTTCGGTGAGCCGCGCGACCTCGCGCAGGATGTCGCCCGGCTCGGCCCCGGCGACCGTCAGCGCGGTGAAGGTCTCGTGGACCCGCTCCGCCGCACGGAGCTCGTCGACCTGGGCGTCGACGATCAGCCCGTTCACCGCCTCGGTGACCGACACGAAGCGCGTCTCGCGCGAAAGGGTGATCAGCGGGACACCGTGCCGGTCCGCGGCGTCGACCAGCGCGGGCGGCAGCTTCTCACTCCAATGCCGGACCAGTTCGACCACGATCCCGGCGACCCCGACGCCGGCCAGATCGGCGACGTACCTGGCGAGCGCGGCGCCGTCGTCCGGCAGCGCGACCCCGGTGGTGAGCACGAGTTCCCCGCCGCGCAGCAACGGGGCGATGTCCGCGACCTCGGCGACGTGCGCCCAGCGGACCGGCGCGTCCAGCCCCGCCGCCCCCGCCACCACATGGGGCCTGCCCTGACGCAGCACCGGCAGCGCGAGCACCTCGGCGACGGTCGGGTACATCGGCCTCCCACCCGGTTCGGCAACGCTGGAGACAGACTGTACGGCCGGGACCGGGAGTCCGTACACGTTGCCGATGGCGTCGGTGTGGCGCGCACGCCCAGACTCGACCGGGAGCAGGCATCCGGACCAGGAAGGCGGACCTCGTGACCGACCGCATCACCCATTGGATAGACGGCAAGCCGTACGAAGGCGTGAGCGACCGATCCGGTGACGTATTCGATCCGGCCACCGGCCAGGTGCGGGCGAAGGTCGCCTTCGCCGCGCAGGACGACGTCGACGCCGCCGTCGCCGCCGCGTCCCGGGCGCTGCCGGGCTGGCGCGGGACGTCGCTGGCCGGGCGGACGCGAGTGCTGTTCGCCTTCCGTGAGCTGCTTTCGGCGCGGCGTCACGAGCTGGCGAAGATCGTCACGAGCGAACACGGCAAGGTCGAATCCGACGCGGCGGGCGAAGTCGCGCGCGCGATCGAGAACGTCGAGTACGCCTGCGGTGCCGCGCAGCTGCTCAAGGGCGGGTTCAGCGAGAACGCCTCCACCGGTGTCGACGTCTACTCGATCTCGCAGCCGCTGGGCGTGGTCGGTGTGATCTCGCCGTTCAACTTCCCGGCGATGGTCCCGCTGTGGTTCGTGCCGAACGCGCTCGCCTGCGGCAACACCGTCGTGCTCAAGCCGAGCGAGAAGGACCCGTCCGCGGCCGTGTTCATCGCGGACCTGTTCGCCGAGGCGGGCC
The DNA here is from genome assembly GCF_042797905.1 of Amycolatopsis sp. NPDC057786. Lineage (NCBI taxonomy): Bacteria > Bacillati > Actinomycetota > Actinomycetes > Pseudonocardiales > Pseudonocardiaceae > Amycolatopsis > Amycolatopsis sp. NPDC057786. The sequence goes on along the minus strand of NZ_JBHVKW010000178.1, from coordinate 5,185 downwards.
TGCCCGACGGTGTCCTCAACGTCCTGCACGGCGACAAGGTGGCCGTCGACGGGCTGCTGGAACACCGCGACGTCAAGGCGATCTCGTTCGTCGGGTCGACGCCGATCGCGAAGTACGTCTACGAAACCGGGACCAGGCACGGGAAACGCGTGCAGGCGCTCGGCGGCGCGAAGAACCACATGGTCGTGCTCCCGGACGCCGACCTCGACCTCGCCGCCGACGCGGCCGTCTCGGCGGGCTTCGGCTCGGCGGGGGAGCGGTGCATGGCGGTGTCGGTCGTGGTCGCGGTCGACCCGGTCGGCGACGAACTGGTCGCGAAGATCGCCGAGCGGATCAGGCGGCTCCGCGTCGGCGACGGTATGCGGCCCACCTCGGAGATGGGGCCGCTCGTCACCGCCGCCCACCACGAACGCGTCGAGTCCTACGTCGGGGCGGGCGTGGACGCGGGCGCCAGGCTCGTCGTCGACGGCCGCGGCGTCGAGGTCGACGGCGAGGACGGCGGGTTCTGGCTCGGCCCGACGCTGTTCGACCACGTCACGCCGGAGATGTCGATCTACACCGACGAGATCTTCGGGCCGGTGCTGGCGGTCGCGCGGGCCGACGGGTACGACGCGGCGCTGGAGCTGATCAACGGCAACCCCTACGGCAACGGCACCGCGATCTTCACCAATGACGGGCGCGCGGCGCGGCGGTTCCAGAACGAGGTCGAGGTCGGGATGGTCGGCGTGAACGTGCCGATTCCGGTGCCGGTCGGCTATTACTCGTTCGGCGGGTGGAAGGATTCGCTGTTCGGGGACAGCCACGCGTACGGGCCGGAAGGGTTCCATTTCTTCACGCGGACGAAGGTCGTCACTTCGCGGTGGCCCGATCCTTCGCAAGGCGGGGTGAACCTCGGGTTTCCGCGCAACAGCTGACGCTCAGCGCTCTCGCCCGCTCAGGTCGCGAAGCCTCCTCGGCGGATTCGTCTTTGTTCCCCTACCAGTGTGGTCGGCGGTCGAGTGTCCCCGATGCGGCATGGGGGACACTGGGCGTCTCCGATGCCACATCGGGGGCACCGAATGAGCGGCCCGTGCCCCGGGGGAAGCCACCGGCTGGAGCCGCGACTCCGGGCGAGTTGGTAGTAGGCCTTCACGGCCGGGACACTCGGGGTGGATCCGGGTCGCTTCGCGCGAGGCGGAAAGGGTTTTGTCATTACCGTCAGTGCGGAGAAAACGAATTCCCTCATGGCCGTCATGGCTTTCCATCCGGTCGCCGGGGATTGGCCGGAGTGATCGCCGATTCCGGTTAGCATCGCGGTCATGCCAGAATCGATGCGAGTGGCCGATTCCGATCGCGAAAAGGTCGCGCGACTGCTGTGCGAAGCCATGGGCGCGGGACGGATCACCGCCGGTGAACTGGAAACGAGGCTGGACGCCGTCTACGCGGCCAAGACCTTCGCGGAATTCGATCCCGTCGTCGCGGATCTGGCCCCCGGCCCGCTCGCCCTGTCCCACGCCGGCGACGAAGGGCAAGGCGGGCGGCGCTCGTTCGCCGTCATGTCCGCCACGACGCGGCGCTTCGCCGGACCACTGCCGTCGAACCATGTCACCCGCGCGTTCTGGGGCAGTGTGCGCCTCGATCTGCGGCACGCCCGGATCGGCGGCGGGCCTTGCACGATCAGGGCGGTGGCGGTCATGGGCGGCGTCAAGATCGTCGTCCCCGAGGATTTCGACCTCGACGTCCGTGGCCTCGGCCTGATGGGCGGATTCGGCACCGGCCGCGGGACGGGGCGACGGCGGACGGTGACCGGCGCGCCGGTGCTCCGCGTCACCGGTTTCGCCTGGTGGGGGTCGGTGAAGGTGATTCGAAGGCCGGCGGAGTCGCGGCGGCGCTCCCTCCGCGGGCGCGGCTGACGGCCCCAAAGAAGTCCGGTGGCCCCCTGGGCACTTCGCCTTCCGTAAACTCGTTGTGAGGACGAGCCGAGGGAGGTGCGGGTGGCCAACGCGGAAGAACGCCGATTCGAAGTGCTGCGCGCGATCGTCGCCGATTACGTCTCCAACCAGGAGCCCGTCGGGTCCAAGGCGATCGTCGACAGACACAACCTCGGGGTGTCCAGCGCCACGGTCCGTAACGACATGGCGGCGCTGGAGGAAGAGGGCTACATCACACAGCCCCACACCAGTGCGGGCCGGATCCCCACCGACAAGGGATACCGCCTGTTCGTCGACCGGATCGCCGAGGTCAAACCGCTCAGCGCGGCCGAACGCCGGGCCATCACGGCCTTCCTCGACAGCGGCACCGACGTCGACGACGTCCTGCGCCGCTCCGTCCGGCTGCTCGCACAGCTGACCAGGCAGGTCGCGGTCATCCAGTACCCGATGATGACCAACTCCGCCGTCCGCCACCTCGAAGTGGTGCCGCTCACTCCCGCGCGGCTGATGCTGGTGCTGATCACCGATTCCGGCCGCGTCGACCAGCGCACCGTCGACCTCGGGGACATCATCACCGAGGAGAACGTCGCCAGGCTGCGCACGGTGCTCAACGGGGCCTTGGCGGGCCGCCGTCTCTCCGAGGCCGCGGCGGCGGTCGCCGAACTGCCCGAGAAGTCGCCGGGCGACCTGCGCGACAGCCTCACCCGCGTCTGTACCGTGCTGGTGGAATCGCTGGTCGAGCACCCAGAAGAGCGGCTGGTGCTCGGCGGCACGGCCAACCTCACCCGCAACGTGTCGGACTTCCCCGGATCGCTGCGGCAGGTGCTGGAGGCGCTCGAGGAGCAGGTCATCGTGCTCAAGCTGCTCGCGGCCGCCCGCAACCCCGGTGCGATCAGCGTGCGCATCGGTGAGGAAAATGAGGACGAGCAGATGCGCAGCACCTCGGTGGTGTCCATCGGCTACGGGATGGACGACATGCTGCTCGGCGGGATGGGCGTCGTCGGGCCGACCAGGATGGACTACCCGAACACCATCGCCGCGGTGCGCGCGGTGGCGAACTACGTGGGGCAGATCCTCGCCGGTCGCTGAACGCGGCGGTGAGGTCGAAGTCAGAAGGAGAAGGCGAAGACGGTGGCGAGGGACTATTACGGCATTCTCGGGGTTGCGAAGAACGCGACGGATCAGGAGATCAAGCGCGCGTATCGCAAGCTGGCCCGTGAACTGCACCCCGACGTCAACCCGTCGGAAGACGCTCAGCACCGGTTCGGCGAGGTGACCACCGCGTACGAGGTGCTGTCCGATCCGCAGAAGCGCAAGGTCGTCGATCTCGGCGGCGACCCGATGGACGGCGGCGCCCGCGGCGGCGGCGGAGACCCGTTCTCGGGCTTCGGCGGCCTCGGCGACATCATGGACGCCTTCTTCGGCGCCGCCGGAGGTGGCGGCGGCCGTGGCCGTGGCCCGCGCAGCCGCGTGCAGCCCGGCTCCGACGCGCTCATCCGCCTCGGCCTCACCCTCGAGGAATGCGCCACCGGCGTCGACCGCGAGATCACCGTCGACACCGCCATCGTCTGCGACCTGTGCCGCGGCGCCGGCGCGGCCGAAGGCACCGGCACCAAGACCTGCGACACCTGCGGCGGCGCGGGCGAGGTCCAGTCCGTGCAGCGGTCCTTCCTCGGCCAGGTCGTCACGGCCCGTCCGTGCCCGGTCTGCCGCGGCTTCGGCGAGGTCATCCCCGACCCCTGCCGTCAGTGCGGCGGCGACGGCCGGGTCCGCGCCCGCCGCAACGTCACCGCCAAGATCCCGCCGGGCGTCGGCGACGGTATGCGCATCCGCCTCTCCGGACAGGGCGAGGTCGGCCCCGGCGGCGGCCCCGCCGGCGACCTGTACGTCGAGATCGACGAGGCACCCCACGAGGTGTTCGTCCGGCAGGGCAACGACCTGCACTGCAACTTCCGCATCCCGATGACCACCGCCGCCCTCGGCGCCACGGTGCCCATCGAGACGCTCATCGACGGCGACTACGAACTCGACATCGAGCCGGGCACCCAGCCCGCCACCGAACTCGTGCTCACCGCCAAGGGCATGCCGCGGCTGCGGTCCTCCGGCCGCGTCGACGGCCGCGGCGACCTGCACGTCCACATCGACGTCGTGGTGCCGACCAAACTCGACGACGCCCAGCGCGACCTCCTCGTCGAACTCGCCCAGCAGCGCGGCGAAGACGTCCCTTCGCTCGCTTCCAACGGCTCCAAGCCCGGCGGGTTGTTCTCCAAGCTGCGCACCAAGAACCACCGGTAACCCGTGCCCGAGACGACACTGCCGGTCTTCCTCACCGCCGCGCTGCCCGGCTCCGGGCGCACCACGCTCGACGGTGAGGAAGCCCGGCACGCCGCCACCGTCCGCCGCCTGCGCGTCGGCGAACGTCTCGTGCTCTCCGACGGCGAAGGCGGCATGGCGCGCTGCGTCGTCGAAGCCGTCCAGGCCGGCCGCGACGCGGCGCTCACCCTCGCCATCGAAGAACACTGGATCGAGGAACCGCCCGCCCTGCGCGTCATCGTCGCCCAGGCACTCGCGAAGGGCGACCGCGGCGAACTCGCCGTCGAACTCGCCACCGAAGCCGGCGCCGACGCCATCGTCCCCTGGCGCGCCGCGCGCAGCGTCGCCCGCTGGGAAGAAGGAACCCGCGGCGACAAAGCCCTCACCCGCTGGCGCACCACCGCCCGCGCCGCCGCCAAACAAGCCCGCCGCGCCCACGTCCCCGAAGTCACCGAAGCGGTCACCACGCGCGAACTCGCCGAACTCGCCCAGACCGTTTCCCGCGCACTGGTCCTCGAATCCGGCATCACCACCCGCCTCACCGAGATCGAACTCCCGGCACAAGGCGACATCCTCCTCGTCGTCGGCCCCGAAGGCGGCGTCACCGACGACGAACTGAGTACCCTCACCGACGCCGGCGCGACCGCCATTCGGTTGGGCCCCACCGTTTTGCGCACCTCCACCGCCGCCGCGGTGGCACTCGGGGCCCTAGGGGTTCTCACGGAACGCTGGAAGTGAAAAAACACCCCCTAATTTGCGGCGAGTTATGGCGCGATCACACAAACAGCCGTTACTCTCGTTAACTGACGCGCAACACACGGTTTCGGCGCGCCACTGGGGATGAAACCCAGTCGCGCGCGTGAATCCCCGCCGGGCACCTCCCCCCTCGGTCCGGCGGAGCCGCGGCGGCGGTGGAGCGACCCCCAGGCTCCACCGCGCCGCGGCATCTTCATTTCGGGGGC
>NZ_JBHVKW010000177.1:0-8369 GCF_042797905.1 Amycolatopsis sp. NPDC057786 | reverse complement strand
TCCTTGCGTCTGACGCAAGGAAGGGGGCCTTCATGTACTTGGGCTGTGGCTACCCTGGCAGGGTCCCGGCGACGTGCCGGAGCGCGTCGGCCAGCTCCGCCGGGCCGGCGGGTCCGATGTGGACCACCGCGTCGTTGCCGTGCCCGGTCGTGTAGCTGAGGTACCGGCCCCAGTCCGTGTCGGCGAAGTGGAGCGGATCCTCGACGGCCACATGCCTGCCGATTTCGTCCCGCTTGCCGACGTAGAGCTCGCCGCTCCCCTCGACCGGCCGCTGCACGAGGGTGACGATGTCCGCGATCACCGGCGGCAGCGAATGCGTGTCCGGGCCGCGCCGGGCCGCCTCTTCGAGCTCGTACGCACGGATCGTGCGAAGCCTGCCGCCGCCAGCCGGGACGGGCGGCAACTGTTCGATCAGCGTTTCCGGCAGACGTCGCCGATCGATCTCCTGCAGCCCGACCCAGTCACCGGACGCCACGGCCAGCACCGCCTGCAGTCCCAGCGAGGCGGCGAGGACGCCATAGGTCTCGCCTCCGGTGTTCACCCAGCCGTAGTACTCGATGGCCGGTTTCGTGAGCACCGGAAGCCAGTCCAGGAAGTCGACCGACGCGCGGCCGCTCGAGTCCAGCAGCCCGGCTTGCGCCAAGGCCGCTTCCACTCGCTTGTCCGCCTCCGCGCGGGCCGTCCTGGACAGCCAGCGCGGTTCGGGACGCAACGTGATGTGCAGGTCGCCGACGCGTTCGCGTTCGGCGAGCACCGCCAAGGCTTCGACCGGGACGTCCACCCGGCCCGTTCTGACGGTCATCCGTTACTCGCCGATGACCGGCGGACTGGTCCGCTGGTCGGTGCCGAAGATCGCGTCGGGGTCGGCCTCGATCAGGTAGTCGGGACGCTGGTGCTCGTCGTCATCGTCACCGTCGGCACGCCTGCCGCCCGCCCCCATCGGGCCCATCGCGCCGGCGCCGCCGCGACCGGCGGCACCACCACGCCCACCGGCCAGGTCTCCGCCACCCAGGCCGCCGAGTCCGCCCATACCGGACCCCCGGCCCGAGCCCAGACCGCCGGAACCGGGCCCGCCGGGACCGCCCGCGCGGCCACTGGTGCCGCCCTCTCCGCCGAGAAGCCTGCCTGCCGCGCTGTTGGGTCCGGGAACGTTGCGCCCGCTGGTACCGCCGGGCGGGTTCTGGCCGGTGCCACCACCCGGGTTGTAGTTCTGTCCCGGCCCGTTCGGGAGGCCGATGACGTTGTCCGAGTCACCGGGTCCGCGTCCGGGGTTCCGGCCAGGGATCTCGGTCGTCGGCCCCGGCTTGCCCTTGCCGCCGCCGGTCGGGCGCGTGGTGTCGTCGTCGCCGGTACCCGGCGGCTTCCGCGTCGGCGTCGTGATGTTGCCGTCGGGCCTGTCCCTCGGAGGCACCGGGCGGTCCTCGTTGGTGCCCGGCCTGTTCTGGTTCTGGTCGCCGCCCGGCTTGTTCTGGTTCTGGTTGGTGCCGTTGTCGTCCGTGCCGCTGGTGTCGGTGCCGTCGTTGTCGTCACCGCTGCCGTTCCTGCCGGGCTTCACCGGCGGGTACGGCGGAATCACGACCGGGGGCGTACCGCCGGGGGTCTTGACGCTGACGCTCGCGCCGTCGTTCTTCAGGACGCCGTAATCGGTCGGCAGGCTGGAGCTCGTGCTGCTGGTGACCGAGTCGTACTGGTCCATCACGCGGACGTTGTTCTGGTTCGCCGCCTCGTGCTTCGCGACGCCCTCTTGGTAGTTCTTGATGTCGTTGTTGACCATGAACGGCCCGGCGATCGGGATCGCGCCCTTCAGGCCGGTGGTCCAGGGGTTGGGCTTGTCCGGCTTCGGGGGCACGGGCACGACCGACGACCCCGAGTCGTCGAAGCTGTCGGCCTGCGTCGTCACCGAATCCCTGGTCTGGAACAGCGGATCGGCGGTCTCGCGAAACGCCTGCTCGAGCGGGCCGGCCCCGGCGTTCGCCGCGTCGGCGGCGGATCCCGTCCAGGACGAGGTCATCCGCGTCTGCAGGGACTTGATGGCCATCCCACGCTCGACGTACGCGTTCGAGAGTTCCGCGATGCGATCGGCCGCGGAACGCAGGTTGCGCGTGTCGCCCTGGGTGAAGTTCTCGAAGATCTGTTTGCCGTCCACCCTCATGCCCCCTTGAGTGTCTTGATCACGGCCGACGCGAGTTTCTGCGCGGTTCCGCACGAATTCTGTTCGTTGCCGTAGCCGGCGGCCAGGGTGTTGATCGTCAAGTCGTCCGCGACGCCCACCGCGAGATCGCAGTTACCCCGCGCTCGCCTGTCCTGGAGTCCGTAATAGACGGTCGGATAACCGTCGACCTCGGGGCCGGGCTCCAGAAACCTCAGTTGCCCGGATTCCTTGGCCTTGTACATTCCGGCCAGGCCACCCACGCCCTTTTCGCGGTTTCCGCTGCCAAGGATGATCTGCAGCGTCTCCCCTTTGCCCCTGATGAACCAGCCGCAGCTCGGATTGCTCGACTCGGACCTGGGCTCGCCCGGCTCGGTGAACCCCAGTTCCGCGGCGGCGGCTGCGGGAAGCAGCTTGCAGGCGTCACCGACGTACGCCGAGGCGTCCAGCGGATCCGCCACCTTCGGGACGTTCGGATCCTCCGGTGCCGCCGACGAGGCCGATGATGGCGCCGATCCGCTGCTGGGCGACGGTGTCCCGGGGTTCTCCCCCGTGCAGCCCGCCACCGCGACGGAAACAAGTACGAGCGCCGCAACCGCGGCGCGTTTCCTCAACACGTTCGGCATCCTCAGGTGGTGCGCAGGGTGTTGGCCTGATCGGTGGCCATCGTCTTCGTCCTGGCAATCTCGAGCTTCGCGATGTAGCCCGTGATGTACTCCTTCATCGAGTCGTTCTGCTTCTGCAAGGCGAGCAGCGAATCGACGCCGGAATCGACGTAGCTGGAGCTGGCCTCGTCCTGGCCCGGCGGTCTCAGATCGGCGAGAATGTCCTCGATCTTCATACCGTCCTCGGAGACCTTCTTCAGCTCGTCCTGCCAGAGCCCGATGACGGTCTTCAGCTCCTCGGGGCTCATCTCGAACCCGCCGCCACCACCGCCGCCACCGCCGTAAACGGTCGGCTCCTTCGGCGTGGTCAGGTCACCCCAGACGGCCTTGATCGCGCTCGCGGCGTCGCCGATGATGTTCACGCCCGCACCTTCCCCTCAGCATTCACGCACCGTGACGGACAAAGCGTAGCCAAGCGGCGGACGGCGTGTCAGCCGATCCGGCCGAGTAGTCGGACGTGTCGCGAAGCCGTCCGGTTCCCCGACCGGCCGAACATCCCGCGAACTGGTCACAGTACGTACGTACGGATTGCATTAGGCGGGTCCTCGGTGTCAGGATTCCAGGATGCCACGGGTCAGCCAGGATCACCTCGACGCACGCCGGCGCCAGATCCTCGACGGCTCCCGCGTGTGCTTCGCACGTTATGGCTACGAGGGTGCCACTGTCCGGCGGCTGGAAGAAGCCACCGGGCTTTCCCGTGGTGCGATCTTCCACCATTTCCGGGACAAGGAGTCCCTCTTTCTGGCCTTGGCCGAGGACGACGCGGTGCGCATGGCCGACGTCGTCGCCGAGCAGGGGCTCGTCCAGGTGATGCGCGAGCTGCTGACGAACCGCAGCGAGCACCCCGCCGACTGGCTCGGCACGCGGCTGGAGGTCTCCCGGCGGCTGCGCACCGACCCCGAGTTCCGAGCCCGCTGGGCCGAGCGGTCCCACCAGCTGACCGCCGCGACCCGCCGCCGTCTGCTGCGTCAGCGCGACGCCGGGATCCTGCGTGACGACGTGGACGTCGACGTCCTCACCGCGTACCTCGAACTCGTTCTCGAAGGTCTCGTCTCCCATCTCGCGATGGGCCAGCCGGGTGACGATCTCGGCCCCGTGCTCGACCTGGTCGAGGAGAGCGTGCGGCGGCACCGGGCCCACGCGGCCGGGGGAACGCGTTAAGATTGTCCCATCGTCGCAGTACAGCGGCGGTGTCTGTTGGTTTCCGATCGAGGAGTGACTCTTTTCGTGCGCGACGCGCAGTCACCTGGTGACAGTATCGAGCCGGGTGGCACACCCGGCTGTTCCGTGGCACTTCCCGCCGACCCCGCCGGCAGGGAATGATGGAAGTCCTGCTCGCCGTTCTCGGCATTCTCCTGTTCCTCCTGCTGACCGTCGGCACCGGCCTCGCCGTCGCCGCCGAGTTCTCCCTCACCGCGCTCGAACGCAGCACGGTCGACGCGAACGTCCGCCAGGTCGGTGACAAGCGGGCGCACACCGTGCAGAAGGCGCACCGCACGCTCTCGTTCCAGCTCTCCGGCGCGCAGGTGGCGATCACCATCACCACCCTGATCACCGGTTACCTCGCGGAGCCGGTGATCGGTGACCTGCTCCACCCGCTGTTCACCGCCGTCGGGTTTTCCGAAGGCGTGGCGGACGGGGTGTCGCTCGCGGTCGCGCTGATCCTGGCCACATCGCTGTCGATGATCCTCGGCGAAATGATGCCGAAGAACCTCGCGATCGCCCGGCCGCTGCAGACCGCGCGCGCCGTCGCGGGGTACCACTCGCGGTTCTCGTCGCTGTTCCGCTGGCTCATCACCCTGATGAACAACAGCGCCAACTTCCTCGTCCGCAAGTTCGGCGTCGAGCCGCAGGAAGAATTGCGGTCGGCCCGGTCGCCGCAGGAACTCGGCTCGATCGTGCGGTCCAGCGCGGAAAGCGGCACGCTCGACACGTCGACGGCCGAGCTGCTGGACAAGTCGCTGCGGTTCGGCGAGCGGACGGCCGACGAGCTGATGACGCCCCGCGTCCAGCTCGAATCGCTGACCGTGGACGACACCATCTCCGACCTCATCGAGATCTCCCGCCGCACCGGCTTCTCGCGCTTCCCGGTCTACACCGAGGATCTCGACGACGTACAGGGCGCGGTGCACATCAAGCAGGCGTTCACCATCCCGGCCGCCCAGCGCGCCACGGTACGGATCGGCTCGGTCATGCGGCCGATCCCGACGGTGCCCGAATCCCTGCCGGGTGACTCGCTGCTCAACCGGTTGCGTGACTCCCGGTTCCAGCTCGCGATCGTCGTCGACGAGTACGGCGGCACCGCGGGGCTGGTGACCCTGGAGGACGTGGTCGAGGAGATCATCGGTGACGTCCGCGACGAGCACGACGAGCGGGAAGCGCCGTCCTCTCAGCAGGTCGGCGCCGACAACTGGCTCGTGTCCGGGCAGCTTCGCGCCGACGAGGTCACCGACGAGACCGGGTTCCGGATGCCCGACGGCGACTACGAGACCATCGCCGGGCTGATCCTCGAACGGCTCGGCCGGATCCCCTCCCCCGGCGACGCCACGGATCTCGACGCCTGGCGCCTCACGGTGACCAGGATGGACCGTCTGCGCATCGCCGAGGTCGAAGTCCGGCGGATCAGCGAGACCGCCACGTCCGCCGAGCAGGAGCCCGCCCGATGAGCGACTGGTTCAACATCTTCCTCGTCGTGGTCCTGCTGCTGGCCAACGCGTTCTTCGTCGGCGCCGAGTTCGCGCTCATCTCCTCGCGCCGCGACCGGCTGGAAGCCTTGCTGGAGCAGGGGAAGACCCGCGCCCGGATCGTCATCAACGCGAGCAAGAACGTCTCGCTGATGCTGGCGGGCGCGCAGCTCGGCATCACCATCTGCTCGCTGCTGCTGGGACGGCTCGGCGAGCCGGCCGTCGCGCACCAGCTGGCCGGATTCTTCGAGCTGTTCGGGATTCCCGATGTCCTGCTGCACCCGATCTCGTTCGCGATCGCGCTGGCGTTCATCACCATCCTGCACGTCCTCATCGGCGAGATGGTGCCGAAGAACCTCGCGATCGCCGAGCCGGAACGGCTGGCGCTGTGGCTGGTCCCGGTGCACGTGGCGTGGGTGAAACTCGCCAACCCGTTCATCTGGCTGCTGAACTTCGTGGCGAACTCCCTGCTGCGGCTGTTCAAGGTGGAGCCGAAGGACGAACTCGAAACCGCCTACACCTCCGACGAGCTCGCGGAACTGCTCAGTGAGTCGCGGCGCGAGGGGCTGCTGGAGCACTCCGAGCACCAACGGCTGAGCAAGACGCTGTCCTCGGTGGAGAAGACGGTGGCCGACGTGCTGGTCCCGACGGCTCAGCTGACCACGCTGCCCTGCTCGCCCACGTTGGGCGACGTCGAGCGCGCGGTGTCCTCGACCGGGTTCTCCCGTTTCCCGGTGTGCACCGACGACGGGACACTGACCGGCTACATCCACGTCAAGGACATCCTCGACCTCGTGGGCGAGGATCCGACCACCGTGGTGCCGCAGGACAAGACGCGAGCGCTGACCGAACTGCACGCCGACGCCCGGCTCGACGAGGCGTTGTCGGCGATGCGCAAGGAAGGCAGCCATCTGGCGCGGGCGCTGAGCCCGGCGGGGACCGCGGTCGGCGTCGTCGCGCTGGAGGACCTCGTCGAGGAATACGTGGGAACCGTCCGCGACGGTACCCACGTCATGTCGTGACCGGTCCGATCGTCCTTCCCGAGCCCGTCTGGCGGGCTCGGGAGGACGAGCACGTCACGCGGATGCGGCGCTGGACCACACCGCACCAGCGCCGCCGTTCGCGGGGCGAGAAGCATCCGGTGCTCGACTTCCTCTTCACCTACTACTCCCACCGGCCAGGGCATCTCGAACGCTGGCAACCGGGCCCGGAGGTCGTGCTCGAAGGCGCGTCCGCCCGGCGGTTCCTGGAGCGGAAGGGTTACCTGGAGACGCCGGAGGGCGTCATGCTCGATCCGGCGGGCTTCACCGAAGGCCGGGCCAAGACCGCCGAATTCGTCCTCGGACTGCTTTCCGCGACCGCGTCCCGCTCTCCGAGACTCAGTTGTTTCGGCCTTCACGAATGGGCAATGGTTTACCGGGAATCGGCGGATGAGGTTCGTCACTCACAACTTCCGCTCCGGCTCGGTTCGGCCGGAACCGACGACGTGGTCGAGTCGCTGGAGATCCGGTGCGGGCATTACGACGCGTTCCGGTTCTTCACCGAACCCGCCCGGCCTCGCAACACGCTGCGACCGGCGCGGGAGAACCAGGTGGAGTTCGAGCAGCCGGGCTGCCTGCACGCCAACATGGATCTCTTCAAGTGGGCGTACAAACTCGATCCGTTCGTGCCCGCCGAGCTGGTCGGGGACTGTTTCGAGCTGGCGGCGGACATCCGGGAGCTGGACATGCGGGCGAGCCCGTACGATCTGGCGGAGTTCGGGTACTCGCCCGTGCGGATCGAGAGCCCGGAAGGCCGGGCCGAGTACGCCCGCGCGCAGGCCGCTTTCGCCCGCCGGGCGGCGCCGCTGCGTGAGCACCTGATAGCGCATTGCCAACGGCTCCTCGCCGAGTTAAAGAAGGTGCCCGCGACACGCGGAAAACAACTGTGAGTCGTCGCATTCCCCGTAACACTCTCCCCTGTTAGAGTGATAACGGTTTGATTGCATACGCAGCGCGAGCGCGCACGTTTCGAAAGGACAACGATGGGGCGACACAGCGTGGCCGAGGAGCCGGTGCCGCATCCCCTCGATCCGCCGAAGCGGCCTCAGGGCCGCGGTGAGGCGACCGGTTCACACCGGATCGTCGGGAAGAAGGCCCCGCGGCGCCGGGTCGCCAAGTGGCCGATCGCCTGCCTGGTCCTCGTGGTCCTGGTCGCGATCGGCGTCTTCGGCTGGAACTGGGCAGACGGCGAGCTCAACACCCGCGCCGAAGCCCAGGCCAAGGCGTGCAGCGCCGGCGACACCCCGATGCGGATCATCGTCACCCCCAGCATCGAAAAGCCCGTGCGAGCGGCGGCCGAGCGGTGGAACAACGCCGCGACCGTGGTCCGCGACCACTGTGTGGTCATCCAGGTCGACGCACTGTCCTCCGCCTCCGTGCTCGACGGCCTCGTCGGCCGGACCAATCTGGACTCCATCGGCGGCCTCCCCGCCGCCTGGATCCCCGAGTCCACCTACTGGGTGACCGAGCTGAACACCGCCAAGCCCGAACTGGTCGGTTCCCCCGCCCAGTCGGTCGCGACGGCGCGTTCGGCCGACTACCCGCTCGTCGGGCTCGCCGGAAAGACCATCGACGAGGTCCAGATGCGCGCCTCGCAGACGTTCCGGCAGTACCTGCAGCAGCCCGCCCAGCAGGCCGACTTCGCCGCCGCGGGCATCAAGGCCACCTGAGGCCCCGGACCTACGGGAAAGGCCCCTTCACCGCTCGGGAAGGGGCCTTTCCCGTACCTCGACCCCCGTGAGCCGCAAGGACCGGTTAGCCAACCGCCGCGGCCGGTCCGTGAAGGACCCTTCCCCAAGTACATGAAGGCCCCCTTCCTTGCGCCTGGCGC